>NZ_JBIWKX010000036.1:53646-95853 GCF_044765885.1 Amycolatopsis sp. NPDC102389 | reverse complement strand
TTGGTAATTCCTGGGGGGGGGGCGGGCCGACCTGCTTAGTTTTGTTTCTCGGGGTTGTGTTGGTGTTGTTATTTAAAAAAAACCCCCCCCCCCCCCCCCACCACCTAAGCCGGTCAGCCCTTGTTCTCGTGCAGGGCCGTGAGCGACGCCCGGGCGATGGCGTGGCTGAAGAGGTTGAAGCCGAGAAAGGCGGGCGTGGCGTCTTCGCCGACGTCCAGCTTCTCGACGTCGACGGCGTGCACCGTGAAGATGTACCGGTGCGGCCCGTGTCCGGGCGGCGGGGCCGCGCCGAGGAACTGCTTCACGCCGCCGTCCCCCTTCAGGGTGACAGCGCCCTTCGGTAGGCCGGAGCCCGCTTCGTCGCCCGCGTTCGCGGCCAGCGCCGTCACCGACGCCGGAATGTTGAACACCGCCCAGTGCCAGAATCCGCTCGCAGTCGGGGCGTCGGGGTCGTAACAGGTCACGGCGAAGCTCTTGGTCTCCGCGGGGAACCCCTCCCACGACAGCTGCGGGGAACGGTCCTCGCCGCCCGCGCCGAAGATCCCGGAAAGCTGGGGCGTCGGCAGGAAGCCGCCTTCCTCGATGTCGGTGCTGCTCAAGGTGAAGGCAGGCAGATCGGGCAGGAATTCGTACGGATCGGGTGCCTGCGGCATGCGTCCTCCTGGTCGTCGAACAGATGACGAAGCCAGGTTATGACCCCGAGGACCCCGGCGCGGGTTCAGGGACGAATCCGGGGGTTACCCCTATGTCCAACCCGTCGCGCTGCCCTTAGCGTCGAGCTACACGAAAACTGCTCTGGAGGGACTCAACACCATGGCGCGCCCACTCCTCGCAATCGGAGGCATCGCCTTGATCGGCGTCGGTGTCCTCACCGGCCTCGGCTGGTGGTGGCCGTCCGACGCGGAGGCCACCGCGGAGGTGGCCCAGCCGATCCGCAGTGTGCGCATCGAGAACGACGAGGGCCGCGTCAAGGTGCACGCCGGTGACGGGCAGGTCCGGGTCCACCAGCAGTTCGAGTACCGCGGGAGCAAGCCGGGCGACGCTTTCCGCGTGGACGGCGACACCCTGGTCCTCGGCGACTGCGGCTCGTCCTGCGAGGTCGCCTACGACGTGGTGGTCCCGGCGGGCATCCCGGTCTCGGGCACCTTGGACTCGGGGGCGCTCGACATCGCCGGAGTGTCCACTGTGGACGTCACGGTCGACTCCGGCCGGGTCGAGGTGCGCGACGTGCCGGGCACCGTGAAGGTGAAGTCCGACTCCGGTCGCGTCGAACTGGCGAACATCGGGCAGGCGGTCACCGTCCAGGCGTCTTCCGGTTCCATCAAGGGGGAACGGCTCGGCGGCAATGTCGAAGCCCGCGCGGACAGCGGCCGTATCGAGCTCGAACTGGTCAAGGGAGCCGACGTCACGGCGCGGACCGACAGCGGTTCCGTCGAGGTCACCGTCCCGCCGGGCGACTACAACGTCACCGGCGACACCGGCAGCGGCCACCGCGACATCGACGTGAACCAGTCCGGTTCGGCCCAGCACAAGCTCGATCTCAACACCGACAGCGGCAG
The DNA here is from genome assembly GCF_044765885.1 of Amycolatopsis sp. NPDC102389. Classification (NCBI taxonomy): domain Bacteria; kingdom Bacillati; phylum Actinomycetota; class Actinomycetes; order Pseudonocardiales; family Pseudonocardiaceae; genus Amycolatopsis; species Amycolatopsis sp. NPDC102389. The sequence continues at coordinate 94,294 of NZ_JBIWKX010000036.1, read as the reverse complement.
CGTCAAGGTCAAAGCGGCCTGACGGAATTCATCGGGGGAAACACTTTCTCATGGGAAACAAGGAGAAGCGCGTTCTCGGCGCGCTCGCTCTCGGCGCGCTGACCGCCTTCGGGATCGTCGGCTGCACAGGCGAAAGCCAAGAGAAGCTGAGCGACGGAGCGCCGATCACCGAGCAGATCACCGCGATCCGGGTGGACGTCCCGGTCGGCGGGGTCGCGCTCCGGGTCGAGGACGGCGCGCCCGTCTCACTGCGCCGCGAAGTGACGTACACCGGCAAGAACCCCGGCAAGACGTACAGCGTCGAGAACGGCACGCTGGTCCTCGGCGGCTGCCAGCAGTGCGGCGTGGACTACGACGTCGTGGTGCCGCGCGAACTGGCGATCTCCGGGACCATCGGCACCGGCAAGATCACCCTCGCCCGCGCCGCTTCCGTCGATCTGAAGGGCGACGTCGGCGACTTCAAGGTGATGGGCACGTCCGGTCCGGTCAATCTGCGCACCGGCACCGGTGACATCGAGGTCGGGCTCGCGAAGCCCGGCGCTGTCACCGCGAACGCCGAAGTCGGCAAGGTCGTCGTCACCGTTCCCGACGGTGCGTACCAGGTCCGCGCGAAGGCGGAGGTCGGCACGGTCGAGACCGGCGGCGTGCGGCAGGACCAGGCTTCGGCGAACGTCCTGGACCTCAAGTCCGGCACCGGCTCGATCACGGTGAAGCCCGCATGAAGGCTCTCGCCGCCGTCACCGCGCTGACCCTGCTGCCGCTCACCGCGCTGCCGGCGTCCGCCGCGTCCGGGATCGACTGGAAGCCGTGCGCGACCGAGTACGCGCCGACACTGGAATGCGCGAACCTCCGGGTGAGCGGCGGTTTTTCGATCGCGCTGGCGAAACTGCCCGCGACCGATCCCGCGCGCCGCGTCGGTTCGCTGCTGACGAATCCGGGCGGTCCCGGCGGTGCCGGGGTCACCGTGCTCAAGTACGGCGGCCGCGGTTTCGCGCTGGACAAGCCGGAAATGGCCGAAGTGCGGCAGCGGTTCGACGTCATCGGGTTCGATCCGCGCGGTGTCGGCGAGAGCACGCCCGCGATCACCTGCGGGCCGGATCTGCACGATCCGTCGATCAGCCGTTTTCCGCGGAGCCGCGCCGATTACGACAAGCTCCTCGCGCACAACCGCGCCTCGGGTGAGGAATGCCTGAAGAGGACCGGGCGCGCACTGTCCTCTATGGACACTTGGCACGCCGCGGACGACATCGAAGCGATCCGGGGCGCTCTTGGTGAGCCGAAGATGAACTGGCTCGGCGTCTCCTACGGTTCCGAACTCGGCGCCGCGTACGCGGAGAAGTACCCGAATCGCATCCGGACGATGGTGCTCGACGGCGCCGTCGACCACTCCCGGACGACAAGGCAGGCGGTCCTCGAAGAGGCCGTCGCGACCGAAGGCGCGCTCAAGGACTTCGCGAAGTGGTGCACGACGTCCGCCGACTGCGCGCTTCGCGGCAAGGACGTTCTCGCCACCTATGACGCCTTGATGCGGACGCCCGGTGGTGTGCCGTCGAAACAGCTCGGCCGGAACGTGACCGCCGAGGAGATGGCGGCCGGAATCTACGGCTGGCTGATCATCCCGGCGTTCTGGCCGGACGTGGCGAAGGGGATCGAGGCCGCGACGGCGGGCAACGCGGACGGGCTGCTGCCGTACTCCCAGCTGGATCCGTCCTATGGCGCGTACCGCTCGATCGGCTGTCACGACTTCGGCTCGCCCTTCACCTCCCACGCCGACATGAGGGCGATGCAGGGGCTGGTGAAGACGCTCTCGCCGCATGGCTGGCGGTACTCGGAGTTCTGGGACATGGCCAGCGGGTGCGCGGGCTGGCCGGTGCCGTCGGCGTACCTGCCGCGGCCGCAGAAGGTGACCGGTGCCGCGCCGATCCTGGTGGTCGGCGGTGAACACGATCCGGCGACGCCGCTCGTATGGGCGAAAGGTCTCGCGCGGAACATCGAGAACTCGACGTTGCTCGTCGACGCCGGCTACGGGCACACGGGGCTGCTGAACTCGGCCTGCGTGCGCACCGAAGAGGTGAAGTACCTGGTGAGCGGTGTCACACCCGCTCCGGGCACGGTCTGCCGGTAGCCCGGGAACAAGACGACCATGCCGCACGTTGAGCCGGGTACAAGGTTGAGTGAGGGTGACTCAAGTCCGGCTTGACGGCAGCCCCACCATCCCGATACAACTTGCGTTGAGCCCACTCAAGGTGGGCGAGAACGTGCAGGTCACGAACTAGCAGGAGGATCACACCATGGCGCGAGCGGTCGGCATCGACCTCGGCACGACCAACTCGGTCGTCGCTGTCCTTGAGGGCGGCGAGCCGACGGTCATCGCCAACTCGGAAGGTTCACGCACCACCCCGTCCATCGTCGCCTTCGCCAAGAACGGCGAAGTGCTGACCGGTCAGCCGGCGAAGAACCAGGCCGTGACGAACGTCGACCGGACCATCCGGTCGGTCAAGCGGCACATCGGTACCGACTGGAAGACCGAGATCGACGGCAAGGCCTACACCTCGCAGGAGATCAGCGCCCGCGTGCTGATGAAGCTCAAGCGCGACGCCGAGGCGTACCTGGGCGAGACCATCACCGACGCGGTCATCACCGTCCCCGCCTACTTCGAGGACGCGCAGCGGCAGGCCACGAAGGAGGCCGGGCAGATCGCCGGCCTGAACGTGCTCCGCATCGTCAACGAGCCCACCGCGGCGGCGCTGGCGTACGGCCTGGACAAGGGCGAGAAGGAACAGACCATCCTGGTCTTCGACCTCGGTGGCGGTACGTTCGACGTCTCGCTGCTGGAGATCGGCGAGGGTGTCGTCGAGGTCCGCGCGACCTCCGGTGACAACCACCTCGGCGGTGACGACTGGGACGAGCGGATCGTCACCTGGCTGGTCGACAAGTTCAAGTCGTCCAACGGCATCGACCTCACCAAGGACAAGATGGCGCTCCAGCGCATCCGTGAGGCCGCCGAGAAGGCGAAGATCGAGCTCTCCAGCTCGAACTCGGCCAGCATCAACCTGCCGTACATCACCGTGGACGCGGACAAGAACCCGCTGTTCCTCGACGAGCAGCTCTCCCGCGCCGAGTTCCAGAAGATCACCTCGGACCTGCTCGAGCGCACCCGCAAGCCGTTCAACAACGTCATCCGTGACGCGGGTGTCGCGGTCGGCGACATCGACCACGTCGTGCTCGTGGGTGGTTCCACCCGTATGCCCGCCGTGTCCGAGCTGGTCAAGGAGCTGACCGGCGGCCGCGAGCCGAACAAGGGTGTCAACCCGGACGAGGTCGTCGCCGTCGGCGCGGCGCTGCAGGCCGGTGTGCTCAAGGGCGAGGTCAAGGACGTCCTGCTGCTCGACGTGACCCCGCTTTCGCTGGGCATCGAGACCAAGGGCGGCGTGTTCACCAAGCTCATCGAGCGCAACACCACGATCCCGACCAAGCGTTCGGAGATCTTCTCCACCGCGGACGACAACCAGCCGTCGGTGCAGATCCAGGTGTTCCAGGGTGAGCGCGAGATCGCGGCGCACAACAAGAAGCTCGGCATGTTCGAGCTGACCGGTCTCCCGCCCGCCCCGCGTGGCGTGCCGCAGATCGAGGTCACCTTCGACATCGACGCCAACGGCATCGTGCACGTCCTCGCGAAGGACCTCGGCACGAACAAGGAGCAGTCGATGACGATCACCGGTGGCTCCGCGCTGCCGAAGGACGACATCGAGCGCATGGTCAAGGACGCCGAGGCGCACGCCGAGGAGGACAAGCAGCGCCGCGAGGAGGCGGAGACCCGCAACCAGGCGGAGACGCTGGTCTACCAGACCGAGAAGTTCGTCAAGGACAACGAGGACAAGCTGCCCGACGAGCTCAAGGGCAAGGTGAAGTCCGCGATCGACGAGGCCAACGAGGCGCTCAAGGGCACCGACTCGGCGAAGATCCGCGAGTCCATCGAGAAGCTGAACACCGCTTCGCAGGAGCTGGGCACCGCGCTCTACGCCAACGCGGCCGGTAACGCGGCCGACGGTGCGGCCGCCGGTGAAGGCGCCGCCGGTGCGGCGGGCGCGGGCACCGGTTCGCAGGCCAAGGCGGACGACGTCGTCGACGCCGAGATCGTCGAAGAGGACGAGAAGGACAAGAAGTGACGGGACGCTACGACGAAACCGAGGGCCGGGGCCCGGAGGAACCGGTGGTCGTGCGGGACCGCAGGCGGATCGACCCGCAGACCGGTGAGATCCGTCCGGCCGCCCCGGCCGCCGAACCCCAGGACGGGCCGAAGCACGCCGCTCCGACCGAGGACACAGTGGAGCCGGTGCCGCCCGCCGCACAGACCGAGCCGGAGCCCGCGACCCACGCGGGCCCCGGCCTCGGGGAGTCCATTGTGGACGAGTCGGTGTCGGTGGCATCGGGGCTGGAGAAGGAGCTGGCGGAACGCACCGCCGATCTCCAGCGCCTCCAGGCGGAGTACGCGAACTACCGCAAGCGGGTGGATCGCGACCGCGAGCAGGTCGTGGCCGGCGCGAAGGCGTCGGTCGTCGGCGACCTGCTCCCGCTGCTCGACGACCTCGAGCGCGCGGAGCAGCACGGCGATCTGACCGGTGCCTTCAAGGCGGTCGGCGAGAAGCTCGTCGGGAGCCTGCAGCGGTCGGGCCTCGAGCCGTTCGGCACCGAGGGCGAGCCCTTCGACCCGAGCGTGCACGAGGCCGTCCAGCACAGCACGTCGCCGGACGTCACCGGGCCGACGGTCACCATGGTCATGCGCCGCGGTTACCGCTTCGGTGATCGCGTGCTGCGTGCGGCGCTGGTCGGGGTCACCGACCACGAGCCGGGCGGCGCCACGACGGAACCGATTGACCAGCCTGTCGGCGGCGAGTTGCCGCTCGAGGGCGAACTTTTCGATGAGAACAACCGCTGATCGGCGATACGGCGTGAAAGGAGGAGACGTTCGGTGAGTGCACGGGAATGGATCGGTAAGGACTTCTACCGTGAGCTGGGCGTCTCCTCCGACGCCACCGCGGACGAGATCAAGAAGGCCTATCGCAAGCTGGCCAAGGAGAACCACCCCGACGCCAACGCGGGCAACGCGGAGGCCGAGAAGAAGTTCAAAGCGGTCTCCGAGGCGTACGGCGTTCTGTCCGACACGTCCAAGCGCAAGGAGTACGACGAGGCTCGCCGCCTCTTCGGCTCCGGTGGTCCCGGCGGCTTCGGCTTCCCGGGAGGCGGCGGTGGCGGCGGCGGGTTCGACGTCGGCGACATCTTCGGCCAGGCGGGCCAGCAGCAGGCGGGCTTCGGTGGCCTCGGCGACATCCTCGGCGGTCTCTTCGGCCGCCGCGGTGGTGCGGCCGGCGCCACGGCGAACCGGCCGCAGCGCGGCTCGGACGTGGAGACCGACGTCCGCATCGACTTCACCGAGGCGGTCAAGGGCGCGACCCTGCCGCTGCGGCTGTCGAGCCCGGCGACCTGTTCCACCTGTGGCGGCAACGGCGCGAAGCCGGGGACTTCCCCGAGGACGTGTGCGACCTGCCAGGGCAGCGGGCTGGTCAGCCGGAGCCAGGGCGCGTTCGCGTTCTCCGAGCCGTGCCGCGACTGCCGCGGCCGCGGCACGATCATCGACGACCCCTGCCCGGAATGCGCGGGCGAGGGCATCAGCACCCGCACCCGCACGCTGACCGTGCGGATCCCACCGGGCGTCGCCGACGACCAGCGGATCCGGCTCGCGGGCCAGGGCGAACCGGGCCGGGGCGGCGCGCAGCCGGGCGATCTGTACGTCCGCGTGCACGTCGCACCGCACGCGTTGTTCGGGCGCAAGGACCTCGACCTCACGATCACCGTGCCGGTGTCCTTCGCGGAACTGGCCCTCGGCGGCACGATCACCGTGCCGACACTGGAGGGCAAGGTCTCGCTGAAGGTCCCGCAAGGCACGGCTAGCGGCCGCGTGCTTCGCGTGCGCGGCAAGGGAATCGCGAAGCGTGACGGCTCGCAGGGCGATCTGCTGGTCACCCTGCAGGCGGCCATCCCGGCCAAATTGGACGACAAGGCGCGTGAAGCGCTGGAGGCGTACGCGGAGGCCATGGCCGACCACGACCCGCGACCGGAGATCACCGAACTTCTCGAAGGCAGGTGAGCACGATGTTCGGCGGGCTGCCGCACGGTGCGGACGAGGACACGCCGGTGTTCGTCATTTCGGTGGCGGCGCAGCTTTCCGGCTTGCACGCGCAGACCCTGCGGTCCTACGACCGGCAGGGTCTCGTGTCGCCGGGCCGGACCTCCGGCGGTGGACGGCGGTACTCGATGCGGGACATCGCGTTGCTGCGCGAAGTGCAGCGACTGTCCCAAGAGGACGGTGTCAACCTCGCGGGCATCAAGCGGATCATCGAGCTGGAGAACCAGGTCGACGCGCTCCGCGCGCGCATCGCCGAGCTGACCGAGGAACTCACGGCGGCGTACCTCACCGCCGAACAGACCGCCGCGGCCGTGCACGCCTCGTACCGCAAGGATCTCGTTCCCTTGCGGCAACAGACGGCCCTAGTGGTCTGGAAACCCAAAAAGCGCGGTTAGCCCCTGCGTGCTTGAACACGTCACTCGCGTGACTGGACACGTCACTCGCGTGACTGGACACGTCACTCGCGTGACGGAACTCGTAACTCGCGTGATTGGAGCCGTAACTCACGAGTTACGGCTCCAATCACGTGAAGTACGGCTTCAAGCACGCGAGATCGGCGTTGCGGCAAGTGCGCAATTAGAGGACTAAATGCGTTATTGGCCGGGGACCAGGGTCCGGATCTGCTGGACCTCGCCGGTGCGCGAGTCCTGGATCCGCTGGGCCAGCGCCTTCGACTCCGGGTTCTTCCCGTCCTTCAGTTCGGTCCTCGCCAGCGCGACCCCGTTGTGCTGGTGCGCGACGAAGATGTCGGCGAAGTCGAGGGTGAACTCCGCACCATCCTTTTTGGACAGTGCGTCGAGCAGGCCCTTGTCGGTGAGCCCGTCGCCACCGTGATGGTGGTGCGCGTTCGGGTCCATCGAACCCGTCTCGGGTTTGCCCCAGGCCTTCAGCCAGTTCCGCATGTCGGTGCTCTCGGTCTGCTGCGTCGCCTCGATCGCGGCCGCGAGATCCTTGAGCTCCTGCTTCTGCGCCTGCTTGGCCTTGACCAGTTTGACGATCTCCACGCCCTGGTTGTTGTGGGCGATCATCATCTGCAGGAACATCACGTCGGCGTCGTTGTACTCCGCGGACGCCCCGGCCGACTGGGGCACGGGGGAGATCGGGGCGCCGGCGGTTCCGGGTGAGCCATCGCCGGCCCCGCAGCCCGCGAGGGCCACGAGACCGGCGACGAGAACGAGGGCCAGCTTCACTGCCGGACCCACAGCGCCGGGGTGTTCGGCGGCTCCCACCCCTGGATCGCCGTATGCGCCATCTGGCAGCGGTAGGTCGCGCCGCCGTAGGTCACCGTGTTGCCGACCGCGTAGGCCGTCCCGGCCGCCCAGGTGCCGCCGGTGGGCGGGTTGCTCGTGCTGGTCGGCGGGTTCGACGTCGTGGGCGGGTTGCTCGTGGTCGGCGGGTTGCTGGTGCTCGTGGGCGGGTTGCCGCCGCCGATCTGCAGGTCGATGCAGCTGTAGAAGGCCATCGGAGTGTCCGCGATGTTCCACACGGCGAGGACCTTCTGACGGCCGCTGAAGCCGTTCAGGCTCACGGTGTGCGACGTCGGGTCCTTCGGCGCGGAGTTGTTCCCGCTGATGTCGGCGATCTTGGTGCCGCCGATGTAGTACTCGTAGTTCGTGGTCCGGTGGTAGGCGGTGAACCTCCAGTTGAAGGTCACGCTGTTGCCGACCGGCGCGGCGGGCCAAGGCTTCGATTCGTCGTTGAGCTCGGCGAACTGGGGAAGCCCGCCGTTGCAGCTGCGGAGCCCCTTGGGGCCCTCGACGCTCTGGGGTTCGTAAACGATGCTGCCGCAGCCCGAAACCTTGCCCTGGGCGCAGTTCGCCTGGCGGCTGGGCGGGGACAGCACGTAGCCGTGGGCGCTGGCCACCTGCGGGATGGTCACGATGGCGATCGGGGCGAGGATCGCACCGGCGGCGGCTGCCACGAGCTTGCGTTTGACGGTCATGCCGGCTCCTGGGGATGGAACGACGGTGTTCCCGTGAGGGGGAGCAATGTGGTCTAGACCATAAATCCGCCGGTGACCGTGGTCAATGATTCACTGACCTACTGCTGCGTCGAGCCCAGGTGGAACAGCCGATCGGCCTAATACGAACGAAGCATCGGCTCAGTCCAGGGTGAAGGGGTCGTACTTGATCCGCGCCAGATCCGTGCCCGCGGCGAGCAGTTTCGCGATCGTCGCCCGGATCATCGACGGCGACCCGGCGACGTACACGTCGCGCTCCTTCCAATCACCGCGCTGCGTGACCGCGGTGGCCAGCGTGCCGCGGTCGCCGCCGGGGATGGTGCCTTCCTCGGTCACCGGGGTCACCGTCAGCCAAGGGCAGGTGACGGTCAGCCCGCGGAGCTCGTCGAGGGCGTAGAGGTCTTCCGGTCGGCGGCCGCCGAAGAACAGGTGGACCGGCGGATTGTTCTTCCAGCGCGACATGTCGTCGAGCAGCGCGAGCAGCGGCGCGACACCGGTGCCGCCGCCGATCATCAGCAGGGGACGGCTTTCGGTGTGGTGCACCGAAAGCGCGCCCAGCGACGGGCCGATGCGCCAGACGTCGCCGAACCGGGTGTGGTGGACGATCGCGCGCGAAACCCAGCCACCGCGCACGGCGTGCACATGGAACTCCATCATGCCGTCTTCGTGCGGCGCGGTGGCAGGCGAGAAGTATCGCCACATCCGCGGCCGTTGCGGGACTTCGACGCTGACGTAGCCGCCGGCCCGGTACGGGAGCGGCTGGTCGGTGCGCACCTTGACGATGGCGACGTCGCGGGAGACGAGCCGGTGTTCGACGACCGTCGCCTTCCACCACGCCGGCCCGATCTCCTTGCCAGCGGCCTCGCGCATGCTCTTCGAAATGACGCCGTACGCGGTGACCCAGGCGTCTTCCACCTCGGGCGTCCAGTCGTCCTTCAAGAACCTTTTCAACGCGGCGATCAGCGCGACGCCGACGGCGTCGTAATGGCGGCCGAGGACGTCGAACTTCCGGTGGTCCCGGCCGAGCTGGGCGAGGAACGTGGCCAGTTCGTCGGGCCGGTCCACCATCTGCACGACGTAGACGAGCGCGCGCAGCAAACGATTTCGCTGCGTGGCCATGTTGATCGGGAACAGCGCCCTGGCGTCGGGCGAAACGGCGAAGAGCGCCCCGTAGAAGTATTGGGACAACTCCTCGGCCTTCGTTTCGACGGCGGCGAAGCTCTCCCTGATGATCTTGGCCAGCTGGACGGACTTGTCCGCCGTCGGCGTCTCGATCAAGGGTGGGACGGGAATCGGTGAAGACCTCGACGAACTGGGCGGATGCTTGTATTTCACGGTTTCGGCAGTCATGGGTGAACGATTTTCTCCAGTTGGATCGGGCATATTCTCCAGACCCGATGTCATCGTGCTCGTGTTCCCCCGAGGGTTCCAGACTGTATGCCCGAACGTCGGGAAAGGATCCAAGAATGGTTGTTTCCCGCTCGAACGGAGCAAACGATATACGCGCCGTCAACACCGTCTGGCACTAAGTAAAGGAAAGCGTGATCCGCCGATCGGGTGGCTTTTTCTCCGTGATTACGAGGTCACGTAACGCGGCTGAACACCATTGTGGAATCGAAATTCCTAGTCGATGGTGAAGGGGTCGTACGCGATCTGGTCGAGCGCGCTGCCCGCGACCAGCATCCGGGACACCGTCGCCCGGATCATCGCGGGCGAGCCGGCGACGAGGATCCGGTGTCCCGGCCAGGATCCTTGCTGGGTAACGGCTTCCGCGAGTGTCCCCTGCACGCAGCCGGGGGCTTCCTCACCGCGTTCGACCACCGGGGTCACGGTGAGCCACGGGTTCGTGGCGGCCAGGGCGCGCAACTCGTCGAGGTCGTAGAGGTCCTCACGCGACGGTCCGCCGTAGAACAACTGGACCTTCGGGTTCTCGCCCCACTGCGCGAGGTCGTCCAGGATGGCGCGCAGCGGCGCGATGCCGGTGCCGCCCGCGATCATCAGGACACCGCGGCCGTCGGTCCGGTCGACCGCGAGCCTGCCGAGCGGCGGGCCGAGCCGCCAGACGTCGCCGGGCTGCGTGTGGCTCACGATGGCGCGCGACACCCAGCCGCCGTCGACCGCGCGCACGTGGAACTCGATGCCGCCGTCCTCGCGCGGCGCGTTCGCCGGCGAAAGGTAGCGCCAGAGTCTTGGCCGCTGCGGTACTTCGACGCTCATGTACTGGCCGGGCTGGTACGGCACCGGGAATTCGGGCTGGACGCGGACCAGGGCGAGATCCCAGGTGAGCCGCCGGTGTTCGAGTACTGTCGCCGACCAGGACGCCGGGTTGACGTCGGCCGCGGCGGCCTCCTGCATCGCGCGGGCGACGATGGTGAACGCCTCCGCCCAGGCTCGCTCCACTTCGGGTGTCCAGTCCGGACCGAGGTGGTTCTTGAGCGAGGCGAGCAGCGCGGTGCCGACGGCCTCGTAGTGCCGCGGGATGACGCCGAACTTGCGGTGGTCGCGGCCGAGCTGGGTCAGGAACGGGACGAGATCGTCCGGCCGGTCGACCATCTGCACGATGTGGACCAGCGCGCGGACCAGCCTGCCGCGCTGGACCTCCATGTTGATCGGGAAGAAGTCGCGGGTGGCGGGCGCGAGGGTGAACAGCATCCCGTAGAAGAACTGCGAGATCTCCGGGATGAAGGGTTCGCATTTCGCCCAGGTGTCCCGGATGAGCCGCACCATCGCGGTGACCGCGGGCGGGGCTTCACGCGGCGCCGAAGACCGCGGGACCGGGCTGACCGCGTCGGCCGTCACGGGCTGGGAGTCGCTGATCGGGAAGCGCATACCGGAAGACAGTTCCCCAGGTTCACGTACGAGGGTCCACTGGAGAAGAATTCACGGATCATTCACCTCTCCGGTCAGTGGCTGTCGGGCCGGGGGCTGAGTTCCGGCTCGTTCGCGAGACTAGCCGCCGAGAGACCTTTTGCCTGCATCGTTGCTCCGGACGGGTGTACTCGAAGTCGGTCGGCAGTGGGCGATCTCACGAGGTAAATAGTTGTCTTACGCAAGTGTCGCCGAATAAAGTTGTACTGTACAAGTAGCCAGGAGGGACCGATGAGCTCCGCGGACGACGCCAGGGTCGAGCTGATGCGCGAGTTGAAGGCCGCCTCCCAGCTGCAGCACGCCTGGATAATGCAGGCGTGGCAGGACGACCCCGGTCTGCATCCGGCGGCCGCGATGCTGTTGTCGGACCTGGCGAAGCACGGCGAGGCGCGCCCTTCCGAATTGGCCAAGCGACGTTTTGTGGACCTTTCGGTCGTAAGTCGTCAAATCTCCCAGCTGTCCGCGGCGGGGATGGTCGACCGCCGTCCGGCGCCCGAGGACGGCCGCGCGTCGATCATCAGCATCTCCGAGCGAGGGCGAGCGGAGCTGGGGCGACGGCGGGCCGGTTATCTGGAGTTCATGGAGCGCGCGCTCGGCGGCTGGGACGACGAAAAGGTCCTCGAACTGACGACGCGTCTGGCGGAGATGAACGCCGATCTCCGCGTCGCCCTGTCCGTCCCCGCTTGCGACGTTTGACGGCGGCCGTTCCTACCCGCCGGTCTTGACTGAACGGACCTTTCGCGGCGCTGTGACGCCGGTAGCGTCGTATCTGTGCGTAACCGGGTCGCCTTGCTGGTCGCCTTGGGCATCGACAACTTCGGCTCGGGACTGTTCCTCCCGCTCGGGCTGGTCTTCGTCATCCGTGTGGTGGGTCTGCCGCTCGCTCAGGCGGGGGGTGCGGTCACTCTCGGTGCACTGGCCGGCCTGCTCGTCCCCGCGTTCGCCGGCCGTCTCGTCGACCTGATCGGCCCGCGGACGGTGATGATCTGCGCCCACGTCCTGCAGGCCGCCGGTGCGAGCGCTTTCCTGCTGGCCGCCGGATTCACCGGCGTCGTCGGCGCGTCCGTCATGCTCGCCGCCGGGCAGCAGCTGTTCTACAGCTCGCAGTTCTCTCTCATCGCCGACGTCGCGGGCGAAGGTCCGAAGGACCGGCCGTTCGCCGAAGCCGCGATGGTCCGCTCCGCGGGTTTCGGGCTGGGCGGGCTCGCGGCGGCCGGGCTGCTGGTGTGGATCGGGCGCGAAGGCCTCTACGTCGCCGTGATGGTGGACGTCGCGACCTTCGTCGTCGCCGCGGCCATCCTCGCGACGCTCGTCACCCCGGCCCCTCGGCATCTGCCGCGGCTCTCCGGGCCCGCGCGGGTCTGGCGGAACCGTCCGTACCTGGCGCTCATCGTGTTCAGCGGCCTCTTCGCGCTCACGATGGACTTCTTCCTCATCGGGATGCCGGTGTACGTCTTCAACGCGTTGCAGGGGCCTCGATGGCTTCCCGGTGCGATCATCGCGCTGCTCACCGTCGTCACCAGTCTGGGTGGAGTCGTCGGATTGCGGCTGACCAGGAAGCTGACCCGGATCGCCGCGATGCGCGCGGGTGCGGCGTTGTTCGCGGTGTGGTGCCTGGCGTGCCTGGTGGTGGTGTTCGTGCCGAAGGTGTTCCAGCCGGTTTACCTGCTCGGCGCGACCCTCGTGCTGGCCGCGGGCGATCTCGCCTTCGGGCCGCGATCCGGCGCGCTCGCCGAAGCCGCGGCGCCGCCGGAGGCGAGAGGCAGGTATCTGGCGGCCTTTCAATACGCGTTCACGCTCGCCGCGGTGATCGCTCCGGCCGTCGTCGCGCTGTTCTCCGTGGCAGTCTGGATCCCGTGGGTGCTCGTGGCCGCGTGCGCCTGCACGGCCGTGGTCGGCCTCGGCCGGGTGGGTCCGCGCCTGCCCGCGGAGGCCGTCTCGCCGACGAGAACCTGAAATTTTCAGAGTTGAGCGGAACAGACTCAACTTTTCTGACGTTGTACCTGTCGACAGGATTTCGCAGGACCTAGTACGAGGTGAGGGATGGACGCTTTCAACCCGACCACGAAGACCCAGCAGGCGATCTCGTCGGCGGCGCAGGCGGCCACGATGGCGGGAAACCCGCACGTGGCGGCCGCACACCTGCTCGGCGCCCTGCTGGCGCAGGGTGAGGGGCTCACCGCACCGCTGCTGACCGCGGTCGGGGCCGATCCGGCGCAGGTGCACAAGGAGCTGGAGCCGCTGATCGCGGCGCTGCCGTCGGCGACCGGCGCCACCGTGTCGAGCCCGCAGTTCGACGCGAACGCCGTCAAGGCGCTGACGCACGCGCAGAAGCTCGCGACCGAACTCGGCGACGAGTACGTCTCGACGGAGCACCTCCTCGTCGGCCTCGCCACCGAAGGCGGGCCGGTGGCCGACCTGCTCAAACGGCACGGCGCCACCCCCGACGCGCTGCGCGAGGCGTTCGCCAAGGTGCGCGGCTCCGCGCGGATCACCAGCGCGGATCCGGAAAGCACGTTCAAGGCGCTGGAGAAGTACGGCGTCGACCTGACCGAGCGCGCCCGCGCCGGCGAGCTGGACCCGGTGATCGGCCGCGACACCGAGATCCGCCGCGTGGTGCAGGTGCTCTCGCGCCGCACCAAGAACAACCCGGTGCTGATCGGCGAGCCGGGCGTGGGCAAGACGGCCATCGTCGAAGGGCTCGCCCAGCGCATCGTCGCCGGTGACGTGCCGGAGTCGCTGCGCGGCAAGCGCGTGGTGGCGCTGGACCTCGGCTCGATGGTCGCGGGCGCCAAGTTCCGCGGCGAGTTCGAAGAGCGGCTGAAGGCCGTGCTCAAGGAGATCACCGACTCCGCGGGCGAGGTCGTCACCTTCATCGACGAGCTGCACACCATCGTCGGCGCCGGCGCGACCGGCGAAGGCGCCATGGACGCCGGCAACATGATCAAGCCGATGCTCGCCCGCGGCGAGCTGCGGATGGTCGGCGCGACCACGCTCGACGAGTACCGCCAGCACATCGAGAAGGACGCCGCGCTGGAGCGGCGTTTCCAGCAGGTGCTGGTCGGCGAACCGTCCACTGAGGACACGATCGGCATCCTGCGCGGGCTCAAGGAGCGGTACGAGGTGCACCACGGTGTGCGCATCACCGACGCCGCGCTGGTCGCCGCCGCGACCCTGTCCGACCGCTACATCACCGCCCGGTTCCTGCCGGACAAGGCGATCGACCTGGTCGACGAGGCAGCGTCGAAGCTCCGCATGGAGATCGACTCCCGGCCCGTCGAGATCGACGAGGTCGAGCGCGCCGTGCGGCGGATGGAGATCGAGGAGATGGCGCTGTCCAAAGAGGACGACGTCGCCTCCAAGGAACGCCTCGCCGCTCTGCGTTCGGAGCTGGCCGAGAAGCGGGAGACGCTGACGGCGCTGACCGCGCGCTGGCAGAACGAGAAGGGCTCGATCGAACGCGTCCGTGAGCTCCAGGAACAACTGGAACAGCTGCGCGGCGAGTCGGAACGCGCCGAACGCGACGGCGACCTCGGCAAGGCCGCCGAACTCCGCTACGGCCGGATTCCCGCGCTGGAGAAGGAGTTCCAGGCCGCGACCGAGGCCAGCGCGGTCAGCCAGCAGAACGTCATGCTCAAGGAAGAGGTCGGCGCGGACGACGTCGCCGACGTGGTCAGCGCGTGGACCGGCATCCCGGCCGGACGGCTGCTGGAAGGCGAGACGGGCAAGCTGCTCCGGATGGAGGACGAGCTCGGCAAGCGCGTCGTCGGGCAGAAGGAGGCCGTGCAGGTCGTCTCGGACGCGGTGCGGCGCACCCGGGCGGGCGTCGCCGACCCCGACCGGCCGACCGGTTCGTTCCTGTTCCTCGGCCCGACCGGCGTCGGCAAGACCGAGCTGGCGAAGGCCCTCGCCGAGTTCCTGTTCGACGACGAGCGCGCGATGCTGCGGATCGACATGAGCGAGTACGCCGAGAAGCACTCGGTGGCGCGCCTGGTCGGGGCGCCTCCGGGCTACGTCGGCTACGACCAGGGCGGTCAGCTGACCGAGTCGGTGCGCAGGCGGCCGTATTCGGTGGTGCTGCTGGACGAGGTCGAGAAGGCGCATCCGGACGTGTTCGACGTGCTCCTTCAGGTGCTCGACGACGGACGGCTCACCGACGGCCAGGGCCGCACGGTCGACTTCCGCAACACGATCCTGGTGCTGACGTCGAACCTCGGCTCGCAGGCCATCGCCGACCCGGCGCTCGACGAGCGCCAGCGCAACGACGCGGTGATGTCGGTGGTGCAGCGTCAGTTCAAACCGGAGTTCCTGAACCGGCTGGACGACATCGTGGTCTTCCACGCGCTGGGCACCGACGAGCTGACGTCCATTGTGGACATCCAGATCGCGCGGCTCGCCACGCGGCTGTCGCGGCGCCGCCTGACGCTGGAGGTCACCGACGGGGCCCGCGAATGGCTCGCGCTGAACGGCTTCGACCCGATCTACGGCGCGCGGCCGCTGCGGCGGCTCGTGCAGTCGGCCATCGGCGACAAGCTGGCGAAACAGCTGCTGGCCGGTGAGATCCGGGACGGCGACACGGTCCGGGTGGACATCCCGGCCCAGGAGGCGTCGGACGCCCTCACGGTGTTGCGGGTGGACTGAGGCCTCGTGTGTGGGGGGGGGGGGGGGGGGGGGCCCGCCCCCCCCCCCCCCCCCCCCCCCCCCCCCCCCGCCCCCCCCCCCCCCCGCCCCGTGGGGGCGCCCCCCCCCCTGTGGGGGGGGGGTGGGGGCGGGGCTGTTTGGGGGGGGTTTGGGTAAACCCCCCCCCCCCCCCCCCCACGACCCCCGTCACGAGTCGCGGCACCGGCGGTCCGCACCGCTGACCGTCCTTGCCACTCACGAGCGTTGGCGACACAGCGATTTGTCGACCTTTCACCGCGTCTTTCGTGGTCTTTCCCGGATGCGGCACCGAAAGGTGGGCGCGACACGGCGCCCGGCGATCACATCCGGTGAGGGCAGGGGGATACCCTGACCGGCGTGGGTATTCCGGCGTGGATCTGGTTCGTCATCGCCGCCGTCGCCTTGGTGGCGGGGCTGGCGCTGCTCGCGGCCGACCGGGCGAAGGAGGGCTCGCGCAATCGCGAGCGCATGCGCTGGGCCGAGCTGCGCGGCTGGCAGTTCGTCGAAGAGGACGAGCGGTTGCCGCGGCAGTGGTCCAACGGCGCGATCGGGTACTTCGGCGCGCAGCTGGCGGTCAACGTCGTGGCCGGGTCCACCTTCACCTCCGACGGGCGCCGCCCCGTCTTCATCTTCGACATCGAGACCGAGGGCCAGATCCCGGCGGTCGTGGTCGCCGTGCGCTGCAACCGCGTGCACGAGACGCCGCTGGAGATGTGGCTGTCCAGCGTGCCTTTCCAGCGCCAGGACATGCCCGAGATGCTCGGCCCGATCGGTCAGCGCTACGCCTTCGCGGACGACTCCGAGGGTGCCCGCAAGGTGATCACGCAGGAACTCGTCGACGCGGCGGACTCGCTCGGCGGCGACGTCGGCGTGGCGTGGCTGGAGAACGAGTGGGTGCTCGCGAGCGTCGCCCCGAACGCGGGGCCGTCGCGGCTCGAGCGGCTGCTGCGCGACCTCGGCGAGATCGCCGACATCGTGGACCCGTTCGACGAGGAGTACGACAACGCCCCGACCCCGGGCCGCCACTGGCAGGCCGAGGCCGCCGACGACATCGAGCCCCAGGCCTGATCAGGACTGCTTGAGCTCCAGCGGGAGCGCCCCGGCGATGAAACCGGTGTGCGCCGGCTGACCGAGCAGCGTCAGGTCGAGCGTCCCGGACTGCGTCACCTGTCCCGCCCGCGCCGGATCGGCGGTGGGCAGGACCCCGCGGACGGACGACGTCGTGGTGCCGTGAACGGACGCCACCTCGCCGATGCCGAGGTCGCCGCTGATCGTGTGCGAACCGGATCCGGTGAAACCGGAGCCGAGCTGCCCCAGCTTCACGTCCTGCCCGGTGGTCACCAGCCCGGTCCCCGGACCGATGGCGCCGCCGAGGGCGTGTTCCTGGCCGTAACCGGCGCCCGAGCCGAGGTCGAGCGGAAGGACACCTTTGAACCGGCCGTCGCCGTGCTGCGCCGACGTCGCCCCGACGGCGGCGAGGTCGCCGATGTCGACGGCGTGCCCGGACGACCGCCCGGCCTCCAGCACGCCGCCGAGGTCGCCGGAGAAAGCGCCGTCGAGGCGGAAGGCCCGGCCGAGCGCACCGCCGGCTCGCTGGTCCGTTTCGTTGATCACGCCGACCCCGGGCAGCGGGCGGACGGCGTGGTAGGTCCCCTCGGACGCGCGAAGAGCGCGGCCGTCCTGGGAGACGAAGGTGGGGACGCCGGTGCGCGGGTCGCGCGTGACCTCGGTCAGCCGCTCGCCGGACCGCTCGAGTCCGGTCTCGTTCCCGGCGACGATGCTGCCGTAGCGGTCGACTTTCACGGCTTCCCGCTGGCCTTGCTCGAAGGTCTCGGCGGTCTTCGCCGCGCCGAGCGCGCCGACCTTGTCCGGACGCGCCGTGACACTCTCGCGGGTCTCGACGGTCTCGCTCACTGAACGGCGGACGTCCGCGACGGCCTTCGCGTCGCCGAGGTCCTTGCTGAAGACGTTCCGTTCGGTGTTGTTCAGGAAACCGCGAAAGACGGATGTGTCGCCTTCGGTGGTGAAGCCGGCTCCGCGATCGAAGCTGCCTTCGCGCTGATGATCGAGCGGCAGCGGGATCGACGGGTCGGTCTGGGTGGCGAGCGCGTTGGCCGGACCGGCGAGCAGCAGCGCCAGCGGCGCCGCGCCGACCGCGACTTTGGGCAGGTAGCTCGGCTTGCGCCTGCTGTGCTTCCCCATGGCGCCGGACGATACTTCCCGACCTGCGCCGTTGCACGTCAAATCCCCACGGTGGGTGACCCCCACACCTGCCTCGTCCGAGCGTCGTCCCAGGTTCCGACCGAGGAGTAGGTTCGGCGACATGACACAAACCGCCCTGATCACCGGTGCCACCGCCGGCATCGGCGCGCAGTTCGCGCGCAGGCTGGCCGGCGAGGGGTACGACCTCGTGCTCGTCGCCCGCGACGTCGACCGGCTGGAGAGCTTCGCGGCGGAGCTGATCGAGGCGCACGGCGTCGACGTCGTCGTCCTCCCCGCCGATCTGTCCGAAGTGGACGGACGAGCGCTGGTCGAGGCGCGCCTGGAGGGCGAGCCGGTGGACCTGCTGGTGAACAACGCGGGCTTCGGGCTCAACGGCGATTTCTGGACCATCCCGCCGGACGCGCTGCAGCGCCAGCTCGACGTCAACGTCACCGCCGTCCTGCGGCTGACCCGCGCCGCCCTGCCGGGCATGATCGACCGCGGCGAGGGCGCGATCATCAACGTCAGCTCGGTCGCCGGCTTCTTCAGCGGCCGCGGTTCGACGTACACCGCCAGCAAGAACTGGGTCACCTCGTTCACCGAGGGCATCGCCGCCTCACTGCCGGGGAACATCCGCATGATGGCGCTGTGCCCCGGGTTCACCACCACGGAGTTCCACGAGCGGGCCGGTCTGGACAAGCCCGGGCCGAAGGCGTTCTGGCTCGGCGTCGACCAGGTCGTGGACGAGGCGCTCGCGGATCTGCGCCGCGGCAAGGTGATCTCCGTACCGAGCCTGCAGTACAAGGCACTCGTCGCGGTCGGCGGCTTGCTGCCGAGGGCGGTGCTGCGCAAGCTCGGCGGTGGTTTCGGCGGAAAGGGCCGTACCTAGTCGTCATCGGCGGTTTCGATCGACCGCACGCCGTCGGTCGCGGCGAGCACGGTCGGGGCCGCGGCGTGATCGGGGCCGGTGAGGTCGAGCGAGACCGTCACCTCGCCGTCGCGATCGCCGGTGATCCGCAAGGACGTGATCGACCATCGATGGCTCGTGCAGAGCGCCAGCAGGTCGCGCAGGACACCCTTGCCGTCCACGTAGCTCACGCGGAGCCTGGTCGTGCCCGTGCCGCCGGGAAGGTGCCCGGTCAGCCAGGTGAACCCGAGTACCACCACGAAATGCAGGGCCGTCACCACGATCGCCAGCACCAGGAGCCCGGCGCCCGCCGCCATGCCGATGGCCGCGGTCTCCCAGACGGCGGCGGCCGTGGTGAGTCCCCGGATCGCGCCCTGTCTGGTGATGATCAGCCCGGCGCCGAGGAACCCGACGCCGGAGACGATCTGCGCCGCGATCCGGGACGGGTCGAGGACGACCTGCCCGGTCGCGAGGATGTCGCCGAAACCGTACTTACTGACCAAAAGGATCAGCGCGGACGCCGTGCCCACGATCGTCTGGGTCCGCAGCCCGGCGCTCTTGCCCCTGATCTGCCGCTCCAGCCCGATCGCCGCCGAAAGCGCGAACGCCGTCGTCAGCTCACCGATCTGGAGCCAGCCCTGTCCGTTCGAGACCATCACCCCACAGTGCCACCGGCTCGGCGACGGTTCGAGCCCGCTCAGGGTGGGTACGCGCGGATCATGAGGTCCTCACTTCTCGTCATCGCGGTCGCGCTGACGCTGGCCGCTTGTTCCACCGAGCAACCGCCAGGGCCCGCGACTCCGGGACCGGACGCCCAGCCGGTGAAGGCGATCAAGGCCGCGGCGGTCGCCGTGCCCGACGGGCGGGTGTTCGACGTGGAGCCCGCGAACGACGGCTGGGAGATCAAGGTCGCGTCGCACGGGCAGGAGCACAAGATCCGCGTGAGCCGGGACGGCGGCCAGATCCTCGGCGACCAGACGGCCGCGAAGCCGAGCGACGACCTCGCGAAGATCGAACAGGCGGGTGTCGACGCGGTCGCGGCACTGCGGACCGCGCAGCAACGGCAGCCGGGTGACCTCGACGAGATGGAGATCGACCGCGCCACCGACGGCGCCCTCGTCTGGCAGGTCGGGCTGCGTGACGGCAAGGGGATCGAGCACGACCTCGACGTGGACGCCAAGACCGGCGCGGTCAGGTAGGGCTCGCCCTACCCAGGAGACGCACGCTCGCCCCAGGGTGCTTCCGGCCTGGGATTCCTAGGGTTTTCATCATGAACTCTGGGTGGAACGGTGACGCGGTCCGGCTCGACGCCGTCCGCAAGGAATACGGCAAGGGCGTCGTCGCGCTGGACGGGGTGACGCTCGCGTTCCCGCGGGGCGGCTTCACCGCCGTCATGGGCCCTTCGGGCTCGGGCAAGAGCACCTTCCTGCACTGCGCGGCCGGGCTGGACCGGCCGACGTCGGGGTCCGTCGTGCTCGACGGACAGGAGCTGGCCGGGATGAGCGAGACGAAGCTGACGAAGCTGCGCCGCGACCGGGTGGGCTTCATCTTCCAGGCCTTCAACCTGCTTCCGGCGCTGACCGTCGAGCAGAACGTCACGCTCCCGCAGCAGCTGGCGGGTGCCAAGCCGGATCGCCGCGTCGTCGAGGAGATGCTGGCCCGCGTCGGGCTTTCCGGCCGCCGCAAGCACTTTCCCGGCGAACTGTCCGGCGGGCAGGCGCAGCGGGTGGCGATCGCGCGGGCGCTGGTCACCCGGCCCGCGGTGGTCTTCGCCGACGAGCCGACCGGCGCGCTCGACACCCGCACCGCCGCCGAGGTCCTCGAGCTGCTGCGCGCTTCGGTCCGCACGACCGGCCAGACGGTGATCATGGTGACCCACGACCCGATGGCCGCCTCCTACGCGGACCGGGTCGTCTTCCTCGCCGACGGCCGGATCGCGGACGAACTGCACGCGCCGACCGCGGACGTCGTCGCCGAGCGCATGACCCACCTGGGTGCCTGGGGCAGCCCGGTCAGGGCGGGTGCGTGATGCTGCGACTCGCCTTCCGGACCTTGCGCCTGCGCAAGGGCGGTTTCATCGGCACCTTCATCGCCGTCTTCTTCGGCGCGCTGATCGTCGCCTCCTGCGGTGGCCTGATGGAGACCGGGATCCGGAGCAACGCGGAGCCGCAGCGGCTCGCGGCCGCGCCGATCCTCGTCACCGGCGGCCAGACCTTCGAGCTGCCCAAGAAGGACCCGGCCTCCCTCGAACCCGGCGACAAACGCAAATTCGAGGACGCGCGGCTTCCCGAGCGCGTCCGGCTCGACGCCGGACTGGTCTCCCGGCTGCGGTCCGTCCCCGGTGTCTCGGACGTCGTCGGTGAAGTGAGCTTCCCGCTCGCGGCGGGTGGCAAGCCCGCCCTCGGCCACGCTTGGGACTCCGCCGTCCTGACCCCGTACGCGCTGGTCGAGGGTGCCGCGCCCGTCGCGGGCGAGGTCGTCGTCGAGGCTTCGTCGGGAGCGAAGCCCGGTGACGTCGTCCAGGTCGCCGCGCGTGGCGAGAACGAAGCGTTCCGCGTCGCCGGGGTGGCCGGTGCGCCGCGTTCGATCACGCAGGCCGCCGTGTTCTTCTCCGCCGCCGACGCCGCCCGGCTCTCCGGGCGTCCCGGCAAGGCCGACGTCATCGGCGTCTTCACCGATCCGGGCGCGGACGTCGAAGCGGTGCGGGCGAAGGTCGCCGAGATCGCGACCGGGGCGAACGTCCTGACCGGCATCGACCGCGGTGTCGCGGAATTTCCCGAAGCCGATTCGAGCGGCTCCAACCTGATCGTCATCGCCGCGGTGTCCGGCGGGCTTTCGGTGATGGTCGCGATGTTCGTCGTCGCCGGCACGCTGAGCCTGTCCACCCAGCAGCGTTCGCGCGAACTCGCGTTGATGCGGGCGATCGGCACGACCCCGCGCCAGCTCCGGCGCATGGTGCTCGGCGAAGCGCTGGCCGTCGGCCTGCTCGCCACGGCGCTCGCGGCGCTACTGGGACCGGTCCTCGGCGAGTGGCTGTTCGGGCAGCTGGTCGAGAACGGTGTGGTGCCCCCGGTCCTGCGGTTCTACCAGGGCTGGCTGCCCGCCGTCGTCGGCGCGGGTGCCGCGATGCTCGCGGTGTTCATCGCCGCCTTCGCGGCCGGGCGCCGGGCCGGGAAGATCCGGCCGACCGAGGCACTCGCCGAGGCCGCGGTCACCCGCCGCTGGCTGACCCCGACGCGTGTCATCGTCGCCGCACTCTGCTTCGGCGGCGGCACCGCGCTGGCCATCGTGACCGTCGCGGTGATGACCGGACCGATCGCGGCCAGCACCGCCGGACCCGCGGTGATCCTGTGGGCGATCGGCGTCGCGATGATCACGCCCGGCGTCGCCAAGGTGATGACGGCGATCCTGCAGTGGCCGATGCGCCTGCTCGGCGGCATCGACGGCAGGCTCGCCGTGCTCAACACCCGCGCCGGCCTCGTCCGGGCGGCGGGGGCGGTCACCCCGATCATGCTCGCCGTCGGCATCGCGACCGCGAACATCTACCTGCAGACCACCCAGCAGGAGCTGGCGAACCAGGCCTTCACCGAAGACGTCCGCGCCGACGCCGTGATCGGTTCCCCGGCGGGCGGGCTGTCCCCGGACCTCGTCCAGCGGATCCAGGCCGTTCCCGGAGTCGCCGGAGCGTCCGAGTACGTCACCAGCAGCGTGTTCCTCGAAACGCCGTACGACTCCTCCGACGAGGGGCGGCCGGCGATCGGTCTCACCGCTTCGGGCGCGAGCGCCACGACCGACACGAAGGTGACCCAGGGCGACCTGAAGGCACTGACCGGCCTGACCGTCGCGCTCCCTGAAGTCTTCGCGAAGGACTTCGGCCGCGGCGTCGGCGACACGCTCAGCCTGCGGCTCGGTGACGGCACGCCGGTCGACGTCAAGGTCGTCGCGGTGACCGGGCAGCGCCCCGGTTTCGAGAGCCTGCTGCTCCCGGCCGGTCTCCTGGCCCCGCACACCACCGCCGGGCTCGCCCCGCAGATGCTGGTCCGCGCCGCCCCGGACGTCGATCCGGCGACGCTCACCGAGCGGCTTCGCGAGGCGACGGCCGGGCTGCCGGTGTCCGTCGGCGACCGGGGCGCGCTCATCGCGGCGCACGACAAGGACCAGGCCGTCGGCGCGTGGGTGAACTACCTGCTGGTCGGGATGATCATCGCCTACACGGTGATTTCGGTCGCCAACACGCTCGTGATGGCGACCATGCGGCGGCGGCGCGAGTTCGGCCTCCAGCGGCTCACCGGTTCGACCAGGGCGCAGGTGCTGCGGATGGCCGGTTTCGAGGGCGGGCTCGTCGCGCTGATCGGGATCGTGCTCGGCACCGTCGTCTCGGCGGGCGCGATCGTCCCGTTCTGCCTGGTGGCGGCCGATTCCCTGCTGCCGATGGGCTCGCCGCTGATCTACCTGACCATCATCGGGCTCGCCGCGGCGCTCGCGCTGGCGGCCACCCTGGTCCCGGCGTGGGCGGCGACCCGCGGCCAGGCCGTGGACGCGGCGACGGCCGGCAGTGACTAGAGCTACCTTCGAAGGCCCCGGCGGGCCGTGTGTAAGACTCTCGGCCGTGGCGTACCCCGGTGTTGATCAAGCGGCGAAACTCGAACTGGCGAGACTGGTCGGCGAACTCGCCGTCGTGCACGGCAAGGTGACCTTGTCCTCGGGCAAGGAAGCCGACTACTACATCGACCTCCGGCGGGCGACGCTGCATCACGCGGCCGCTCCGCTCATCGGGAAGCTGCTCCGCCAGCTCACCCACGACTGGGACTACGTCGCCGCCGGCGGCCTGACCCTCGGCGCGGACCCGGTGGCGCTGGCGATGCTGCACTCCGCCGCGACCGACGGTGTCGTGCTCGACGCGTTCGTCGTCCGCAAGGCCGTCAAGGAACACGGCATGCAGCGCCGGATCGAAGGCGTCGAGGTGCTGGGGCAGCGCGTGCTGGCCGTCGAGGACACCTCGACCACCGGCGGCAGCGTCCTCACCGCCGTCGAGGCCCTGCGCGAGGCCGGCGCGAACGTGGTCGGTGTCGCGACGGTCGTCGACAGGGACACCGGAGCGCGCGAGGCCATCGAGAAGGAAGGCCTCGAATACCGCTACATCCTGAACAAGGACGACCTCGGTCTGTCCTGAGTAAAGCGTCCCGAACGGGGCATCCTCCGTGCGAACGGAGGATGCCCCGTTTTTTCGTGAGCGTTTCTCAATACGAAAGGGGTAACGTCGCTGGTAGGGGTGTGAAAGGGGGCTTGAGGTGGCGGGTTTCCTGGCGAACGTGACAGTCGCGGTGCATATTTTCGCGCTGTTGTTCATCGGATTCGGTGGTTTCCTCGCGTGGCGGTGGCCGAAGGTGATCTTCGGGCATGTGTTCTTCGCCGCATGGGGTGTTCTCGTCAACGTCTTCCCGTGGCCTTGCCCGCTGACGGCGGCCGAGAACTACTTCCGGCACCAGCAGGGCCTCGGCGATCTGCCCGGCGGCTTCAACGCCTACTACCTCTACGACACCGTGTTCCCGCGCTCGTCGCTGCCGGTGGTCGTCGTGATCGCGATGGCGACGGTGATCGTCTCCTACGTCGGCGCGTACCAGCGCTGGCGTCACCGCCACCACGACGGGGACGCACCGGCGCACCGCGTCAGCCTGGGCTGAGTGACAATCACCCGGTGAGTCTCGAAGAGGTCGGCCCCACCGAGTGGGTGGCGAAGGAAGAGGTCGGCGTCGGTCCGTGGGAGGGCGAGTGGCCTTCGGACGAGCGCTACGACCCCGAACTCCTGGCGGGCGGCGACCGCCGCAACGTCGTCGACCCGTACCGCTACTGGCGGCGCGAGGCCATCGTGTCCGATGTGGACAGCCGTCGGCACCCGTTCCACGTGGCGATCGAGAACTTCCAGCACGATCACAACATCGGCACCGTGGTCCGGACGGCGAACGCGTTCGCCGCGGCGGCGGTGCACATCGTCGGACGGCGGCGCTGGAACCGGCGCGGCGCCATGGTGACCGACCGCTACCAGCACCTTCTCCACCACGAGGACGTCAACGGGCTGCTGACCTTCGCCGCGACGGAAGGGCTCGCCGTGGTCGCCGTCGACAACACGCCCGGCTCGCAGCCCGTCGAAACCGCCGAACTGCCGCGCGAGTGTGTCCTGCTGTTCGGCCAGGAGGGGCCCGGGCTGTCGGCCGAGGCACAGAAGACGGCGTCGCTGGTCGTCTCGATCGCGCAGTTCGGCACGACCCGCTCGATCAACGCCGGCGTCGCCGCCGGGATCGTCATGCACGCCTGGGTCCGGCAGCACGCCGACCTCTCCCAAGCCTGGTGACCTCCCGCATTTCGTCCTCTGAATGCGGCTAGACGGGGGCGACCTCCACCGGGATCCCGTTGAGCACCGCGTTCCCGGACGGGACGTCGAGCAGGGTCTCGTCGGCGACCAGGTTCGAGTTGACCCCGGCGTGCGCGGCGGCGACCTTCGTCCGGGTTCCGTCGAGATCGTGTCCCCAGCCGTGCGGCATGCTCACCACGCCGGGCCGGATGTCGGCCGTGACCTCCACCGGCGCTTCGAGCTTGCCCGCCCGCGACGTCACCGACGCGAGCCCGCCGTCGGTCAGCCCGAGCCGGGAGGCGTCGTCCGGATGCACCTGGACGGTGCACCGGTTCCCGCCGCGTACCAGCGGCGTCAGGTTGTGCATCCACGAGTTGTTCGAGCTCAGGTGCCGCCGCCCGATCAGCAGCAGTCCGCCGTCGGGCGCCTTGTCCAGCTCCGCACGCAGCCGCGGGACGTCCTTCGTGATCGCGTCCGGGGCCAGCTCGACCTTCCCGCTCGCGGTCGTGAGCGCTTCGGGCAGCCGGGGTTTCAGTGCGCCGAGGTCGATGCCGTGCGGGGCCATTTCGAGGTCGGCCAGGCTCAGCCCGTACGGTCCGCCGCGCAGCATCAGGTCGATCATCCGCGCCGGTCCCGTGCGGCCTTCGGCGAGCGAGAGGTCGACGCCGGTGCGCCGCGCCGTTTCGCCCGCGACCATCGTGTCGAAGGCGGCGACGTCGACGTCCGGGCCCTGGCCGGCGGCGATCCCGGCCAGCCGCAGCAGGGTCACCCATTCCTGCGGCATGCCGGTTTCCAACGTCTGGGGTGTCCAGTTCGCGACGTTGCGCACGGCGAGCGCGTACAGCGCGACGTCGTAGTGCGGCCGCTCCAGCGGTGACGGCCCGGGCAGGATGACGTCGGCGTGCCGCGTGGTCTCGTTGAGGTACACGTCGAGGGAGACCATGAAGTCCAGCTGCCGCAACGCTTCCGTGAGCCGCGCGGAGTTCGGCGTGCTCAGCGCCGGGTTACCGCTGATGGTCACCAAGGCCCGCACCTGGCCCTCGCCGGGCGTCTGGATCTCGTCCGCGAGCGTGGCCACCGGCAGTTCGCCGAGCACCTCGGGATACCCGCGCACCCGGCTCGTCCAGCGGCCGCTGGTGAACGGCGACGACCGGCGCGGCCGCCACAGGGCGGGCAGCGGGAACATCACGCCGCCTTCGCGATCGAGGTTGCCGGTGAGCGTGTTGAGGACGTCGACCAGCCAGCTCGCGACGGTGCCGTACGACTGGGTCGTGGTGCCCATCCGGCCGTACACCGCGGCGCGCTCGGCGTCCGCGAGGTCGAGCGCGATGCGGCGGATCTCGGCGGCGTCGATCCCGGTCGCGGGCGCGACCGCCTCCGGCGTGAACGGCTCCGCGAGAGCTCGGACCTCGTCGACACCGTTGACGTGCTCACCGGGCCGGACGCGGTTCTCCGCGAACAGGACGTTGACCAGCGCGAACAGGAACAACGCGTCGGTGCCGGGCCGGATCGCGTGGTGCTCGTCGGCGAGCTGCGCGGTCCGGGTGCGGCGCGGATCGAGGACGACGATCTTGCCGCCGCGTTTCTGGATCCCGCGCAGCCTCCCGCGAGTGTCGGCCGCGGTCATCAGGCTTCCGTTGGACACCAACGGATTCGCGCCCAGGATCAGCAGATGCTGGGTGCGGTCGAGGTCGGCGACGGGGATGGTCTGCGGGTCGCCGAAGAGGTAGCCGGAGGAGAAGTGCTTCGGCATCTGGTCGACGGTGGTCGCGGTGTAGAAGTTCTTGGTGCCCAAGGCTTTGAAGAACACGCGGCCGTAGAGCACCAGTGCCGCGTTGTGCACCGTCGGGTTGCCGGAGTAGACGGCGACGGCGTTCCTGCCGTGCTCGTCGATGATCGGCCGGAGCCGCCGGTCGATCTCGGCGAACGCCTCGTCCCAGGTGACCTCGACGAACTCGCCGTCACGTTTGACCAGCGGTGCCGTGAGCCTGTCCGGGTCGTGATGCAGTGCGCCGAGTGAAGCACCCTTCGGGCAGATGTAACCCTTCGAAAAGACGTCCTCGTGGTCGCCCTGAACCCGGGTGACCAGGCTCTTCTCGTCGATCGTCACCTCCAGACCGCAGGTCGCTTCGCAGAGCGGGCAGGTCACATGCGCCGTGGTCATGAAGCACCTCGCGGGTCCGGGAATCATCCCAACATACTGAGCGGTATGTCAGCGGGCAAGGGATGATGTCTCGATGACTGCTCTCGCCGACCGGGCCGCGACCGCCGAGCGCGCGATCCGCGACCGGCATCTGCGCCGCGTGTGGGGGCTTCCCGGGACCGTGCTCGGCCGCAGCGGCTGGCCGCCCTCGGCGGGTCAGCGCGTCCACTGGCACTGGAACTACTGGTGGCAGGCGCATCTGCTGGACACCCTCGTCGACGCCCAGCTGCGGGATCCGTCGCCGGATCGGCTGAAGCTGATCGACCGGTTCGTGGTGTCCGTGCGGCTGCGCAATTTCGGCAAGTGGATCAACGACTACTACGACGACATCGCCTGGCTCGGCCTCGCGCTGCAACGCGTGGGGCATCTCGGCCTGGACGTCCGCGGCGGGCTGGAAGCGATCAGTTCGCGGCTGCGCGAAGGCTGGACCGACGACGCGGGCGGCGGGATCTGGTGGCGCGTCGGCGACGACTTCAAGAACGCGCCCGCGAACGGCCCGGCCGCGATCTTCCATGCCCGCGAAGGCTCCACGCAACACGCTCGCGGGTTGACCGGCTGGATGACCGAACGGCTCGTCGATCCGGAATCCGGATTGGTGTGGGACGGTCTGCGTGTCGGCAGCGGCGAACTGGTGAAGCATATTTTCACGTATTGCCAAGGGGTTTATCTCGGCGCCTGCCTCGAACTGTCCGAAATGGACAGAGTCGAGCACGTGATCCACGCGGTCGCGGAACACGTCGCGCCGAACGGGGTGATCCGGGGACAGGAAGGCGGCGACGGCGGCCTGTTCGCCGGGATCCTGGCCCGGTACCTGGCGCTCGCGGCACCGCTGCTGCCGAGCGGGGTGGCGCGTGACCTGGTCATCCGATCGGCCGACGCCTGCTGGTCCGGTGTCACCGAGACGCCGCACGGGCCGCTCTTCAGCGCCGACTGGGCGACTCCGGCGCCTTCGCTGCCCCTCGCCGCTGATGCTCCCGAACGCGACCTGTCCGTTCAGGTGAGCGCGTGGATGCTGCTCGAAGCCGCGGCCCGCATTTAGAGGACTAAACGCGGGCAGCCAGACGTCGCCCGCCCGCTTGCCGCTGGAACGGCATCGCGGCCTGAGCGTGCGTGAACGTCATCGGCCTGGGACACGATGTCATGGCTGCGCACGAGGATCGGCGAGTCATGGCGAAGGTAGAGGCCCAGCGTGAGGAGCACGCCGGGCCTCTACCTCGTCATCGGTCCACTCGCCAGGATCGGCTGGTTCGGCTAGCCCGCGAGGCGCGGCCGGTAGACGCCGTCGGTGGAGCGGACGGCCACCTTCTGCTCGTCGGAGTCGGTGCACAACTCCATTTCGGAAAGACTCGATCGCCGAGTTCGCCCTGCTCCGGCCTGATCGTCGCGTTCCTGCCGCATGGTTCGGATGACGACATAAGTCGAGACCAGACTGCCGCCGGCGATCACCATGGAGAAGACCGGCAGAGCCGCCATGGTGTCGCTGGGCAGCAAGTCGTCCGCGGCGAGCAGGAACAGCATGAGGATCAAGATGACCAGCATGGCGATCATCATGAGTCGGCCGCGGACACCTTCTTTGAGCCGAAGTGCCAGTTGCCGCGCGCGTGAGGACCCCGGCGCGGCGACCGGCACGCCCACCAGCGGAATCTCCGAGAAACCATTCGGCGGGGTGTCTGCTCTGCCTTCCTGCTCCGCGGGCTGGTCTTCCGCGGCGTCTCGATCATCGCCGATCCCCACGATCGGCAGGAACGACTCGTGCCGCTGAGCCGGAATCGGGCAACGAGGCAGCTCCAGCGACAGCCCACGCCGCCGGCGTTCCCGCAGCAGCCGCCACTGCATGAGCACCAGGTCGATCTGGACCGTCGGCATCTTGCAGGCGTGCAAGCACTTCAGCAGCTGGTCGGGTTCGCGGGGGAGCGACCCGTCCTGCTTGCTGAGGTTGTACACCTGGGAACGGTTGATACCGGTCTTCGCCGCGACTTGCCCCTGGCCGAGCCGAGCACGACTCATAGCCAGCTGGACGACCTTGGAGACGTCGTCAGGGTTCTCGACCAGTAGTTCCGCCGCGTCGAGAACACCGGCGCCCTCGCGCCGGTCACCGTCGTCGACTCCGATCCGCCGCGCCATCTGCGCGATCTCCAGGATCACGTCGAAGTCCATTCCGAACTCGGTCCGCTCAGCCAGGACGAAGATCGCCGCGACGTCGAGAGCCTGGTCGGCTGGCCTGCGCTTGAGCCAGCTCAGTCGGTCGTCCTTTTCGATCAGCTGTTTCGCCTGCTGCAGCAGGTCCCGCTGTGGACTGGAGGGGCGCGGCCGCGAGACAGGGACCATCTCGAAGGCGGGCCTCTGGTGATCGAGCTTCCCCATTACTGGTCCTGCCTGTCGATCGCTCGGGCGAGGCGCATGAGGCCACGTGGGAGGTAGATCAGGCCGGTGCCGACCACGACGGCGCAGCTGGCGATCAGGAGCGCCAAGTACCACTCGTAGCCGCGGGTGAGCATCCATCCAGTGAAGAACAGCACGCCGAGGGTCATGGTGACTTGCGGCCACGTGACGCCGTGCGCCGGCGGCCGGGATGGAACAGCAGTGCCGGGCACGCCCGGCACAGAAGACAATGTCACAAGAACTCCCTGAGCAATATGTGGGCCGCCCGGCGTGCCGTGGGCGGCTAGGCAGAAAGTGCTGTGGCTCGAGACTTCGTGATCTCAGCCTGATCCGCTCCGGTGTTGGCGCACCAAGTACGGAACAACCCTCACGCTGCCGTGCGGCACGCCTCGTGAGGGCAGGCCCATCGTATGCCTGGCAAGAAGATCACGGCGAGAAGAAGGTGGGATACGTCCTCGAAATCCTGTCCAAAACTGGTGTCTCACCGGTCTAACTTGGTGAGTCCCCAGCGTCCAAGATCATGAGTCGAGGAAGAGTGAACCGCTGTCACAGCGGCGTGCGAACTCGCTGCTTAGGGCAGCCTGATGTCGTATTTACCCAGGTTGAGTGCTGTCGTGGTCGATTTTGGACACACCGAACTGCTGTCCAAAACCGTCTCAGTTCCCCGGATCTCACCCCCCGTCAAGGGGTAAAGTCGTGTTCACCGGTCCGGAAGGGCCGGTACCCCCTGGGCACGAACTAATGCTGTGGCTCGAGCCAAGGGAAGCGATGGATCACCGTTGGCGCGGTGCCCATCCAACCGAACCCCGGAGGGACTCCCTCCGGGGTTTCGCGTAGTGGCGCCTTGAACCGGTTCCACCACTATCGGCTCGGCTACGGCACACACGGCAGTCTGCTGCGGCCGTCTCCCAGACTGGTTCGCTGTGAAGTGTGGCCCACTGGTCGTCCGGTGTAGGCCAGTAAGAGGACGAGGGCTGCTTTAGAGGCGGTCGTCGGCGGTGCTGTCGTCGAGAGCCTTCACCGCGAACCAGACAAGTTCCAGGCAGCGAATGGCTCGCCCTTCACTATCGCACCCTGAAACCTCATGTGCCCAGCGGTACAAAACTGCAGTCCCGCGCTTTCCTAGCCGAGTGCGAGGCAGGAGCGTCGACCTCGATCGCCGTGATACACGAGACGTCGCCCGCCGACGTTGCCCCGGGCGCGCCCGCTCGACGAAGGTCTCAGCCGTAACGCGGAGGTCGGTGCGAAGATCGCCTCGCCGATCTGAACGCCAGGGAGACGATCTGCTGATCCGTGAGGAGCGAAACTTCGAAGGTGACAAACCTTCCCTCGTTCGGGCCTATGCGGTCGTCGCCTTCTTGACCAACATTGAAGGATCCAGCAGCGTTCGAGGGAGGTTGACCTAGATGGCGAACCGCGATGGCTAGCAGCCACTACACGGCGAACGGGCTGTGCGGCAGATGTCCTGTTGTACAGGCTCGGCCTACCTCGTGGTGGGGGCTCCCGACCTAGGCAGCGGAGAATCGTTGTCCGAAGGGAGGCAATGAGGTTGCTTCGGCGGGTTCAGCGAGGACGCGGGTCACCAGACGTCGCCCGCCCGCCAGTCGCAGGTGATCTCCCCGTCCAGATCCAGCGTGACCCCCACCGGCAGCACGTGGATCGACCCGTCGTCCTCCTTCGTCGCCTCGATGCCTGAAGGCGTCATGGCCGACGAAGTCCCGCGCCATAGCAGCCAGCCGCGCGACGCGTAGAACTCCAGTGCCTCGTCGGAGGCCGAAAGCGCTCCGAGGTCGTACGCCTTCCGCAGGACCCGCTCCAGCGCGTCCATCATCGAGGCACCGTGCCCGCGCCGCCGGTGATCCGACCGGACCGCGACCGCCTCGATATAACCCGTGCGGAGGACCCGTCCGTCGTGCACGAGCCGCCGCTGGACCAGTGACGCGTGCCCGATCAGTTCGCCGCCCTCCCAGATCAGCGTATGCATGCCGCCGAGCGCGTTTTCCCAGTCGTGCTCGCTGAAATCGCCGTCGAAAGCGTCGTCGAGCAGGGCGCGTGCCGCTTTCAGCACGGCGGCGTCGAGGTCGGCGGTGTGCACGGTCCACAGCTCGGTCATGCCGCCATCATCACCCGGCGGCGGGCTTCTCACCAGCGAGATCCGAAGCACTCTTTACCGCTGAGGATCCATCGGCGCTGTGTGATTCAGCAGCCGCACGATTGGCGATGGATGAAGCGCGGCGCGAGCCGTACGGATTCGGGTCGTCGCTCAGGGTCGGTGATCCGGGCCAGCAGGAGTTCGACGGCCTTGCGCCCGATCTCCTCGATCGGCTGCGCCATGGTGGTGACCGCCGGGGTCACCTGCCCCGCCCACTCCATGTCGCCGTAGCCGACGATCGCGAGGTCGCGTCCGATCCGGATGCCGAGCCGGTGCGCCTCGTACTGGACGCCGATCATCATCGCTTCGCTCGCCACCACGAGCGCGGTCGGCGACGGCCAACTGTCGAGCAGTTTCGCGGTCGCGGCCGCCGCCCCGCCCGGGGTCGACTGCCCGCACGCGACCAGCTGCGACGTCCACCGGAGGCCGGAGCGGCCGAGCCCGAGCCGGTAGCCCAGCGCGCGCTCCTCGTAGGTGGTCATGTCCTCTTCGCCCGAGATGAAGCCGATCTTGCGGTGCCGCAGCCCGGCGAGATGCCGCACGAGCGCGCATACGGCCTGGATGTTCTCGGAGCCGACCTGGTCGACGTCGTTGCGCCCGGCCATCCGGTCGACGAGCACGGTCGGCACACCCATCCGGACCAACCCGTTGATCACCGCTTCGTCGCCGGCCGCCGGGACGAGCAGGACGCCGTCGACGCGGTCCGCCCGTAGCGCGCGGATGACCGCGGCCTCTTCGGCGACGCTGTCACCGGTATCGGCGAGGGTGATTTCGCAGCCATGGCGGCGTGCGGCGCGGCGGATGGCGCGGACGAGTTCACCCGAATACGGGTTCGCGTGCATCGCCATGGCCACCCCGAACCGGTGGGTGACTGGGGTGTCCTCCCACAGGGGTAACGCCGGGGACAATGCGGTCATCGCTCCACGCCTTCATCCGAGCTTGAATGACGGTAACGGCTGACGGAGCATCGCCCGGCGGCGAGACCGGAAAGTCTCCCAACAATCATCAATGTGAGTGAACGAGAGCGCATCCGCAGGACGCGCGGTGGCGGAGCGTAGGCGGAATCCGCATCGTCTGGGCCTTGCGTGCGGGATCGTTGATGCGGGCCAGCAACAGGCGCACCGCCTGTGTGCCTATCTCCTCGATCGGCTGCGCCATCGTGGTCAGCGGAGGATCGACCAGATCGGCCCACTCGACGTCGTCGTAGACCACCACCGGCAGGTCGACGCCCGCGCGCAGGCCGCGGCGCCGCAGCTCGTGCAGCACCCCGACCATCATGGTGTCGTTGGCGACCACCAGCGCGGTCGGCGGTTCGGGCAGCGCGAGCAGCGTGCTCAGCGCGAGGGCCCCGCCCGCCTGCGACGACTGCCCGCACGCGACCAGGTCCTCCGACCAGGTCAAACCGGACCGCCCGAGCCCCAGGCGGTAGCCGAGGATCCGCTCCTCGCTGGTGCTCAGCCCGGCCGTGCCGCTGATCATGCCGATCCGCTGATGTCCGAGCGACGCCAGATGCGCCGTCAGCGCCGAGGTCGATTGGATGTTCTCCGCACCGACCTGGTCGACGTCGGTGCGCGTGGAGAGCCGGTCGATGAGCACGGTCGGGACGTCGAGCGAGACGAGCTCGCCGATCACCGAACCGTCGCCCGGCGACGGCGTGATCAGCAGTCCGTCGACGCGGCGTGAACGCAGCGTCCGCACGGTCTCACGTTCGGTGTCGACGGTGTCGTGCGTGTCCGCGAGCAAGACCGTGTAGCCGGCCAAAGCGGCTTCGCGCTCGATCGCCTGGATCAGCACGGCGAAGTACGGGTTCGCGAGCAGGGAGATCGCGACGCCGATCGACCGCGTCCCGCCGGTCACCAGCGAGCGGGCGATGGCGTCGCCGGTGTAACCCGTCTGCTCGATCGCGCGGAGGACCGCCAGCTTGGTGTCCTCGGCCACCGCCCTCGTCCCGTTGACCACGTGGGAAACGGTGGTGATCGAGACTCCCGCCAGCTCGGCGATGTCGCGTTGGGTGGGCCGGGACGAGCGAGACGGCGGCATTACCTATTCCTCGGAAGTGCTCTGTCGAAGAGTCTGGGGCAAGCGTTTGCGCAAACGCTTGCGACTGAGCATAACCCTGTCTACCTTCCGGTCCATCACGGACAGCCTTGAATCGGAGGGCATCCCCCATGAGACAGCGCAGTCTCGCCGCGCTCGCGATGGCCGCCGCACTCGCGGTGACCTCGGCCGGGTGCACCGTCGAACGCCACTGGGGTGGCGGTTCGAACGCGGGCGGCGGTGGCAAGGCCAAGGTCGGCCTGGTCACCAAGACCGACACCAATCCCTATTTCGTGGAGCTGAGAGCGGCCGCCAAAGCCGCCGCCGAGGCGAACGGCGCTGAGTTCAGCGCGCTCGCCGGCCAGTTCGACGGCGACAACGACGGCCAGGTCCGGGCCATCGAGAACCTCATGCAGCAGGGTGTGAACACCATCCTGATCACGCCGAGCTCCTCGACCGGCGTCCTCGACGCCATCGACCGCGCCCGCAAGGCCGGGGTGCTGGTCATCGCGCTCGACACGGCGACCGAACCGGACACCGCCGTCGACGCCACCTTCGCCACGGACAACTTCGAGGCCGGACGCCGGCAGGGCGCCTACGTGAAGGCCGCGTTGGCGGGCAAGCCGCCGAAGCTGTTCATGGTGGACGGCACCGCCGGGTCCACAGTGGACACCCAGCGGCACACCGGGTTCCTCAAGGGCATCGGGCTGACCGACGCGTCGCCGGAGATCAAGGGCAAGACGCCCGCGAACGGCGACCAGAGCCTGGCGCAGCAGGGCGTGGAGAACCTGCTGCAGCGCACCACCGACATCAACGCCGTCTACACGATGAACGAGCCGATGGGCCGCGGCACGTACGCCGCGCTCCAGGCCCGCGGCCTGGTGAACCAGATCGTGATGGGCTCGATCGACGGCGGCTGCGAAGGCGTCAAGAACGTGCGCGACGGCCAGTACGCCGCGACGGTCATGCAGTTCCCGAAGAAGATGGCCGAGCAGGGCGTCCTCGCCGCCGTCGAATACGCGAAGACGGGCAAGAAGCCGAGCGGGTTCGTCGACACCGGATCCGCGGTGATCACCGACAAGCCGATCCCCGGCGTGGAGAGCCAGGACAGCAAGTGGGGCCTCGAGAACTGCTGGGGGACGAAATGAGTACCGCGACCCTGAAGGCCAACGAGCGGCCGACGATCGGTGAGTTCTTCCTGCGTGCTCCCGCGGTCGGGCCCACGCTGGCCCTGCTCGTCGCGATCGTGGTGTTCTCGCTCTCGACCGACACCTTCCTCGATCTCGACAACCTTTCCCTTGTGGTGCAACAGTCCCTGGTGGTCGGCACGCTCGCGCTCGGGCAGACGCTGATCATCCTGACCGCGGGGATCGACCTGGCCAACGCGGCCGCGATGGTGCTCGCGACGCTGATCATGGCGAAGCTCGTGGTCGGTGGTGTCTCCGGGATCTGGGCGCTGCTGCTGGGAATCGTGGCCACGGTGGTGATCGGGATGGTCACCGGTTCGCTGGTCACCCGGATCAAACTGCCGCCGTTCATCGTCACGCTCGGCCTGCTGACCGTGCTCACCGCGGCGGCGAAACTGTTCGCGAGCGGCCAGGCCGTCCCGGTCGCCGACGAACTGCTCAAATGGCTCGGCACCCGCCGGTATCTGTTCGGCGGCATCCCGATCACCTACGGCATGACGCTCGCTTTGCTGATGTACCTGGGACTTTGGTACGCGCTCACGCGGACACCGTGGGGCAAGCACGTCTACGCGGTCGGCAACGCGCCGGAATCCGCGCGGCTGTCCGGGATCAAGGTCAACCGCACGATCCTTTCGGTGTACATCGTCGCCGGGGTGATCGTCGGGATCGCCGCCTGGCAGGCGCTCGGCCGCGTGCCGAACGCCGACCCGAACGCCTTCCAGCTCGGCAACCTCGACTCCATCACCGCGGTGGTGCTCGGCGGCGCGAGCCTGTTCGGCGGCCGGGGTTCGGTACTCGGCACGATGATGGGCGCGCTGGTCGTCGCGGTCCTGCGGTCCGGGCTGACCCAGCTCGGGGTGGACGCGCTCTACCAGGACGTCGCCACCGGCGCCCTGCTCATCGGCGCCGTCTGCGTCGACCGTTTCGCGAGGAGGCAGCAGTCATGACGACCCCCACGTTGTCCGCGAACGGACTGGTCAAACGCTATGGCCGGGTGACCGCCATCGACGGCGCCGACTTCGAACTGTTCCCCGGTGAAGTGCTCGCCGTCGTCGGCGACAACGGCGCCGGGAAGTCGAGCCTCATCAAAGCCCTTTCGGGCGCGGTGATCCCGGACGCCGGAGAGATCAAAGTGGACGGTGAGACCGTCCACTTCAAGTCCCCTTTGGACGCTCGACACTACGGAATCGAGACGGTGTACCAGGATCTCGCCGTCGCGCCCGCGCTCGACATCGCGTCGAACATGTTCCTGGGCCGCGAAAAGCGGCGTAAGGACCTCTTCGGACAGCTGTTCAGGAAACTGGACACCGCGACAATGCGGGCCGACGCGCAGCGGATCCTCGACGAACTCGGCATCAACATCAAATCCATCACGCAGCCGGTGGAGACGTTGTCCGGCGGGCAGCGCCAAGGTGTCGCGGTCGCGCGGGCGGCGGCCTTCGGCACCAAGGCGGTGATCATGGACGAACCCACCGCCGCGCTCGGCGTCGCCGAATCCGGCAAGGTGCTCGACCTGATCAACCGTATCCGCGAACGCGGCCTGCCGGTGGTGCTGATCAGCCACAACATGCCGCATGTGTTCGACATCGCCGACCGTATCCACGTGCACCGCCTCGGCAAACGGGTCGCGGTCGTCTCGCCGAAGACGCACACCATGAACCAGGTCGTCGGCCTGCTCACGGGGGCGTTGAAGATCGGTGAGAACGGCGAGGTCGAAGAGGTCGCGTCGGCCGTCCACACCGGACTGTAGTGGTGAGAGTGCTGCTGGCGGGCCTGTGCACCGTCGACCAGATTCAGCGCGTCGCCGAGATCCCGGCGCCGGGCGAGAAGGTGCGTTCGCTGTCGATGGACGTCGCCGCCGGGGGGCCGGCGACGAACGCGGCGGTGACCGTGGCCGCGCTCGGCGCCGGGGCGACGCTCCTGACGGTCGCCGGCGCGCATCCGCTGGCGGCACTCGCCCGCGCCGACCTCGAGGCGCACGGCGTCGACCTGGTCGACCTCGATCCCGAACGGCCCGATCCGCCCGCGATCAGCGCCATCACCGTCCGCGACTCCGACGGGGAACGCACCGTCGTCTCGCGCAACGCCCACGCTTCCTCGCGTTTCGTCCTCTCGATGCGTTCCTTGCACGCGCAACTACCGCATTCAGAGGACGAAATGCCGGGGTGTGTGCTCCTCGACGGGCACCATCCGGAGGTGGCGCTGGAAGTCGCGCGCTGGGCACGGGATCGGAAGGTGCCGGTGGTGCTCGACGCCGGGAGCTGGAAGCCGGTCTTCCCCGAGCTCCTGCCCCTGGTCGACATCGCCGCGTGCTCGTCGCTGTACCGCGGGGACGATCCCCGCGAGCACGGCGTGCCGGTGGTCATCACGACCGCCGGTCCCGATCCGGTCCGCTGGTCGACGGCGGACGGATCCGGTGCGGTGCCCGTTCCCGTCACCCGCGCGCGTGACACGCTGGGCGCGGGCGACGTCTGGCACGGAGCTTTCGCGTACGCGGTCGCCAGGGGCACAGGGGACGTCCCGGGCTGGATCGGGTTCGCCAACGAGGTGGCCGCCGAACGGGTGCGGCATGAAGGACCGAGGTCGTGGACGGCCGCGGTCGCGAAGATGGGAGAAAGACAGCCATGAGTGCCATGCCTCCGGTGTTCGAAGACCTGTTGAGCAGGGCTCAGACGCTGGCGAAGCCGGGTCAGCGCAGCGTGCTCGGCATCGTCGGCGCCCCCGCGTCCGGCAAGACGACACTGGCCTGGGGCCTGGCGAAGGCGCTGGGCACGCGGGCCGCGGTGGTCGGGATGGACGGTTTCCACCTGGCGCAGGTCGAACTGCAGCGGCTCGGGCGGGTGGAGCGCAAGGGCGCGCCGGACACCTTCGACGCCGCCGGCTACGTGCACTTGCTGCGCAGGCTCGCCGAAGGCCGCGAGACGGTCTACGCGCCCGAGTTCCGCCGGGAGATCGAGGAGCCGATCGCCGGCGCCGTCGCGGTCACGCCGGACGTCCCGCTGGTCATCACCGAGGGCAACTACCTGCTCATGCAGGACGACCCGTGGAGTGGCGTGAAGCCGATCCTCGCCGAGTCGTGGTTCCTCGCGCCGGACGAACCCGAGCGCATCGAGCGGCTCGTTTCGCGGCACCGCCGCTACGGCCGTTCGCTGGTCGAAGCGCGTCGTCGCGCGCTCGGTTCCGATCAGCGCAACGCCGATCTGATCGCGTCCACGAGCGACCGTGCCGACCTGGTCCTCGAAAACCTGCCGCTGGTCAACTTCGCCATATGAGTGGTGTTCTCGTCGTCACCGGCGGCAGCAAGGGCATCGGCGCGGCGGTCTGCGAACTGGCCGCCGCGCGTGGTTACGACGTCGTCGTCAACTACGCGGGTGACGCCGAAGCGGCCGAGGGCGTCGCTTCGCGCGTCCGGAAGCACGGCGTCCAGGCGATCACCCAGCGCGGTGACGTCGCGTCCGAAGACGATGTGGTGGCCCTGTTCGACGCCGCCGTCGCGCTCGGCCCGCTCGCCGGAGTGGTCGCGAACGCGGCCATCACCGGCAACACCCCCGGCCGCTTCGACGAGTACGAGGCCGACGTCGTCCGCCGCGTGGTCGACGTCAACGTCACGGGTGTCTTCCTGTGCGTCCGCGAGGGCATTCGCCGCATGTCCACCCGGTACGGCGGCGAAGGCGGCGCGATCGTGACGCTGTCCTCCACCGCCGCGCGCACCGGTTCGCCCGGGGAATGGGTCCATTACGCGGGCACGAAGGCGGCCGTCGAAACGATGACTTACGGCGTGGCGCAAGAAGTCGCGAAAGAATCCATTCGGGTCAACGCGGTCGCGCCGGGCATGATCCACACGGGACTGCACGCCGCGGCGGGGATGCCCGACCGCATGGACCGGATCGCCCCGACCATCCCGATGGGACGGGCGGGTGAACCCGGCGAAGTCGCGGAAGCCGTGCTGTGGCTGCTTTCCCCGGCGGCGTCGTACACCACCGGGACGGTGCTGACCGTCGGCGGAGGACGCTGACGCCTCGGGGCCACGGAGCGGTCACGGGGCGATATCGGGTCCGCGTGCGGTTCAGCCACTTTTTAACACTGTTTCCCGGCGGATATCACGATTCATGTGGGAAGTCGGCGGATCACCTCGTCGCCAGAGGGGCCTGTGTCACCCTGGTGGCGCCCCCAAGCTTCTTGATCAGGACGGTCATCCCCGATGTCCAAGCTCATGTCTGTGCACCACCTGGCACTCACCGTGACCGACGTGGACCGGAGCGTGCCCTGGTACGCCCGTGTGCTCGAACTCGAGGAGTTCACGCGTCGTGAAGACCCGGAGACGGGTCTGCGGAAGGTCGTGCTCAGGTCGCCGAGCGAGGGTTTCGCCGTGGTGCTCGTCGAGCACCAGGACACGGAGCGCCCGCGATTCGACGAACGGCGAACAGGTCTGGACCACGTGGCGTTCAAGGTCTCTTCGCGGTCCGAACTGGCCGAGTGGGAAGCGCGGCTCTCGGAATACGGCGTCGTCTATTCGCCGTCGAAGGGATCGCGGACCTTGGAAGGCTCGTCCGTCATCGTGTTCCGCGATCCGGACGGGATCCAGCTGGAGATCTGGGCGGATCCCGAGGTTTAGGCGGTGGTCTCTTCGGTCTCTTCGGCGGGGCGCCGCATCTCCTGGCGGTAGCGGATGAAGCCGTAGGCCGTGCCCACCACGAAGAACGCGATGCTGATCCACAAGGCCGCCGTCTTCACCCACGGCAGCTGGTCGAGCAGACCGGCGCCGTAGTAGCCGAGCAGCACCAAGGTCGGCACCCAGAGCAGCCCGCCGAGCGCGGTCGCGAGGGCGAACCGGCGCGGATCCATCCGCGCGGTCCCCGCGATGAGCGGCGCCAGCGTGCGGATCCACGGGATCCAGCGCGCGGCGACGATGGCGAAGAAACCCTTGCGATCCAGGAACGTCCTCGCGCGGTCGAGGTTGTGCCGGTTCAGCACCTTGCCGCCGCGTCGCGCGATCAGTTTCGTGCCCGTCGACCGGCCGATGTAATACCCCACCTGGTTGCCGAGGATCGCGACGAGCAGCGCGGCGGCCGACAGCAGCCACGCGTTCAGGTCGGAGCCGTGCTGCGCGAGGACGACCCCGGCCGCGAACAGCAGGGAGTCGCCGGGCAGGAACAGCCCGATGATCAGCGCGCACTCCACGAAGATGAAGCTCAGCACGATCACCCAGACGAGCACCGGCCCGGCGGTGTCGAGCCAGCTCACCCCGATGCCCGCGGCCTCGGTGTACACCTCACTCACGACGCGAGCCTACGTGTACTCGGGGAACCGCACTTCACCGAACGGTGGAATCGGGGTGTCGACGGCCCGGTCACCCTGGCGGCCAGGTGGTCGCAAGCGCCGTGAAGGCCTCCTTGCCTACCCTGAAGGTAGGGAAGGAGGCCTTCATGTACTGCAGGGGCGAGCAAGCGCGGCGGTGAGGCCTGGGGCGAGTGGGGGGGGGGGGGGGGGGGGGGGGTGTTGGAAAAAAAAGAAACAAAAAAACCCCAAAGACAAAACCAAAAGGAGAAGAG
>NZ_JBIWKX010000036.1:31682-53636 GCF_044765885.1 Amycolatopsis sp. NPDC102389 | reverse complement strand
CTAACATTTCCCCCCGGGGCCCCCCCCGGGGGGGGGGGGGCCGGGGGGGTGGGGGGGGGTTGTTGCGCTTGCTTTCAAAAACCACAACCCCCCCCCCCCCACCTGCCTAGTGCTCCACGAGTTCGTCGAGCGCCTGGTCGTAGCTCAGCCGGACATCGTGTTCGGCCTGGTCACCGCCCAGCAGTTCCACCCGGCTGGTCGCGGGCGGGTAGCCGCTGGCGATCACCGTGTAGGTCCCGGCGGGCAGGTCGCTGACCGTGTAGTTGCCCTCCGCGTCGGTCCTCGCCACGGCGGCGACGCCGCCCGAGGAGTCGAGCACGGTGATCCGCGCGTCCGGCAC
Organism: Amycolatopsis sp. NPDC102389; assembly: GCF_044765885.1. NCBI lineage: Bacteria > Bacillati > Actinomycetota > Actinomycetes > Pseudonocardiales > Pseudonocardiaceae > Amycolatopsis > Amycolatopsis sp. NPDC102389. The sequence goes on along the minus strand of NZ_JBIWKX010000036.1, from coordinate 53,296 downwards.
CACCCGGTCGCCGTCGGTGCGGGCGACCCCGCTCAGCAGGATCGTGCTGACCAGTTCGACGTCGTGGCGCAGCACCCCGGAACCGGTGGCGGTCAGCGTCGCCGCGACCGGCCGGAACCAGCGGCCGCTGGCGACGATCGTGTACCGCCCGCCCACGATGCCGGCGAACGAGTAGACGCCGTTCTCGTTGGTGTGCGTCCTGGCCACCTGATTGCCGTTGTGGTCGATCAGGGTGAGCGCCGCCCCCGCGACGTTCGTGGCGTCGTCCCGGCGGACGTGCCCGCTGATCTGCGCGGATCCGGCCCGGTAGGCCCCGTTGCCGTTGGTCATCGCGTGCTTGCCCGGCTCGACGGGCGCGGTCACCACGGTCTTCTCGGAAGCCGTCTCGACAGGCGCCTCTTCCTCTTCGAGGAGTGCTTCGCCGCCTTCGAGAGCCGAGGCCGCCGAAGGAGCCGAGCCGCCGAGCAGCGGGATCTCCTTCATGAACATCAGCACCAGCGTCGCCAGCAGCGCGACCGCGCCCGCCACGTAGAACACCGTGGTGATCGACTCGGTGAAGCCGATCAGCACCGGGGTCTTGATGGCCTCGGGCAGGCTCGCGATACCGCTCGTGTTCGACTGGATGTCGCCCAGCGCCGCCGCGCCGGGTCCGCTGGGCGGGTTGCCGCCGAACGCCTTGGTGATGTTGCCCGGCAGGACGTTGAACAGGATCGTCAGGAACACCGCGACACCCGCGGTACCACCGATCTGCCGGAAGAACGTCGCCGAAGCGGTCGAGACGCCCATGTCGCTGCGCGGGCCCGCGTTCTGCACCGCGATGATCAGCGTCTGCATGCAGGCACCGAGGCCCAGACCGATGATCGCGGCCGCGACCAGCGGGTGCCACAGCGCGCTGTTGTACTCGACCTGCGCGAAGAAGAACGCGCCCGCCGCGATCAGCAGCGTGCCGACCACCGGGAACACCTTGTAGCGACCGGTCTTGCTGGTGATCTGGCCCGAGATGATCGAACCGCTCATGATGCCCGCCATCAGCGGGATCATCAGCAGCCCCGACTCGGTCGGCGAGAACTCCTGAACCACCTGCATGTACTGCGGGATCATCATGATCGCGCCGAACATCGCGACACCGACGATGATGCCGCCGACGATCGCGACCGTGAAGGTCGAGTTCTTGAACAGCCGCAACGGGATCAGCGCCGCGTCCTTCATCAGCTTCTCGATGAGGATGAAGGCGACCACGCCGATGCCGCCGATGATGTAGCAGATGATCGCGTTCTGCGAGCCCCAGCCCCACTTGTTGCCCTGCTCGGCGACGATCAGGAACGGCACCACGGCGACGACGAGCGCGAGCCCGCCCCACCAGTCGATCTTGTGATCGTGGCGCTGGTGAGGCACGTTGAGCACGCGGGCCACCACGAACAGCGCGACGATCGCGATCGGCACGTTGATCAGGAAGACCCAGCGCCAGCCGGCGATGTCGTAGCCGAAGACGCTGCCGAGCTTGTCGAAGTCGGCGAAGAAGCCGCCGAGCACCGGGCCGAGCACGGTGGAGATACCGAACACGGCGAGGAAGTAACCCTGGTACCGGGCGCGTTCCCGCGGCGGGACGATGTCGCCCATGATCGTCATGGCCAGCGACATCAGACCGCCGGCGCCGAGGCCCTGGATCGCGCGGAACGCGGCCAGCTCGTACATCGACGTCGCGAACGCCGAGGCGATCGAGCCGACCAGGAAGATCGAGATCGCCGCGATGTAGAACGGTTTGCGCCCGTAGATGTCGGACAGCTTGCCGTAGATCGGCGTGACGATCGTCGAGGTGATCAGGTAGGCCGTGGTGATCCAGGCCTGCAGGTCGAACCCGTTGAGGTCATTGGCGATCCGGACGATCGAGGTACCCACGATCGTCTGGTCGAGCGCGGCGAGGAACATGCCCGACATCAGGCCGATCAGGATCGTGACGATCTGACGGTGACTGAGCCGGGGACCATCTTCGTGGATGGCTGGCGGACTTTCTACGGTGGAACTCATTGCTTCAGGCCCCCTTGGCCTTCGACGCCGACGCGGGGTCGGCGAACTGTGGAGATGTTTTTTCGAGGTCGTCGTTCAGCCGGTGGAACAGCGAGTTGAGGGTCTTCCGGTCGTCGTCGGACCAGTCGCCGAGCACCTCGGCGAGCCACTGGTTCCGCTGCTTCCGGTTCTCCTCGAACACCCGATGCCCTTCGGCGGTCGGTGCGAGCAGGCAGGCGCGGCCGTCTTCGGGGTCGGCCAGGCGTTCGACCAGCCCGTGCTGGACGAGGGAGCTCGACTGCCTGCTGATGGTCGAGATCTCTGAATGCAGGAACTCGGCGAGTTTGCTGGTTCGCTGGGGGCCGACGTGGATGAGGCAGAAGAGGATCGCGTACGCGGCCCGCTCGATGCCGTCCGGTCCCTGCTTGGACACCTGGGACTTGGCCCGGTTGACCAGGCGTACGAGCCGCACGAGCTCATGCCCGAGGGTGTCGGCCAGATCGAGGTCGGACTTCGACCTGGTGCCGGATGCCGTGGGTGTCATGGAGGTCTCTCTCGCCGGTTGCTTGGTCACTGCAACTAGTTGTCTAGAGCAAGGATGTTCCTCTCAAGGGAGGTTCGCAAGAAGAAAGTGACGTTGTGTGTCGGATGACACTTTAGTTGCCGCATGCAAGCACATTTATTCGTGCATGTTTGTCCGATTCGCCCTGAGCTGCGCTTTTGGTTTGATGGAGTCATGACCGACTCCGCGCTCTACGCGATCCTCGCCGGCCGAAACTTCGGCACCCTCGCCACCATCAAGCGGGACGGACGGCCCCAGCTGTCGACCGTCAATTACCTCTACGACGCGGACGCCGGCGCGATCCTGATCTCGATCACCGCGGCGCGAGCCAAGACCAAGAACCTCCAGCGCGACCCGCGGGCGACGTTCCACGTCTCGACGGAGAGTGGCGACGGCTACGTCGTCGTCGAGGGGCCGGCGGTGCTCACGCCGACCGCCGCTTCGCGTGACGACGCGACCGTCGACGCGCTCGTGGACCACTACCGGCGGGCGCGGGGCGAGCATCCGGACTGGGACGAGTTCCGGGACGCCATGGTCGCCGACCAGCGCGTTCTGCTCACCATCCCGATCGAGCGCGTCTACGGCCTGCAGATGTAGGGGGTCAGGGCTGGATGCGGGCCTTGATGTCGTCGATCCGGTCGAGCAAGGGGCTCGCGTCGTCCCGGCCGAGCGCGGCCCGCAGGTAGAGCCCGTCGCCCACCAGGATGACCAGTTCGGCGGTCAGCGGGTCGTCGACATGCTCGCTGATCAGGTCGTGGACCTTCTGGTTGTAGACCTGCACGACCTCGGAGACCCGGGGCTCGTTGAGCATGATCCTGATCGTCGCCATGGTCGTGCGGTGCAGCGCCTTGCGCTGGGTGACGTCGGTGATCGCCGTGCGCAGATACCAGGAAACGACGCCTTCGGGCGCCTTCTGTGCCTCTTCGAGATCCGCTTCCGACAGGGTCGCGAGACGTTCCATCAGGCCTTCGACCAGGGCTTCCTTGGAGCCGAAGTGGTAGAGCAGGCCGCCCTTCGACACCCCGGCGTGCGCGGCGACGGCGTCGAGGGTGACCCCGCCGGGGCCTTGCTCGATGAGGATCTCCTCGTAGGAGTCGAGGATGCGTTCCTTCGCGGTGGGCTTCGCCATATCAGTTGACTATACCGTCTGGACGGTTTACTTTCGAACGAGGCGGTAACTGTACCGTCCAGACGGTTTAGCTTAAGGAGAGTGCGCCATGGCGGGGCGCAAGCAGTGGTGGGCGTTGGCGGTACTGGTGCTTCCGGTGCTGCTGATCAGCGTGGACATGACGGTGCTCGGGTTCGCGCTGCCGTTCCTGTCCGAGGATCTGGCGCCGACCGGTGCGGAGCAGTTGTGGATCGTCGACATCTACTCGTTCATGCTGGCGGGTCTGCTGGTCCTGATGGGCACGCTCGGCGACCGCATCGGCCGTCGCAAGCTGCTGCTCATGGGTGCCGCGGCGTTCGGTGCCGCGTCGGTGCTCGCGGCCTTCTCGACCAGCGCGTTCATGCTGATCGTCGCCAGGGCGCTGCTCGGCGTGGGCGGCGCGACGCTGATGCCGTCGACGCTGTCGCTGATCCGCAGCATCTTCGCCGACCCCAAGCAGCGCCGGACCGCGATCGCGGTGTGGAGCGCGGGGTTCTCCAGCGGGATGGCGCTCGGGCCGGTGCTCGGCGGCTGGCTGCTGGAGCACTTCTGGTGGGGTTCGGTGTTCCTCATCAACGTCCCGGTGATGCTGGTCCTGCTGATCGTCGGACCGTTCGTGCTGCCGGAGGCGCGTGACCCGAAGCCGGGCCGCTTCGACCCGTTGTCGGCGCTGCTGTCGCTGGCCGCGATGCTGCCGGTGGTCTACGGCATCAAGCTGGTCGCCGAACACGGCTTCACCTTGAAGGCCGCGATCAGCGTCCTGATCGGGCTCGCGCTCGGCGTCGTGTTCGTCCGCAGGCAGAACCGTCTCGACGAGCCGATGCTCGACCTGAAGCTGTTCTCGAACCGGGCCTTCAGCGGCTCGGTCGTGACGAACATGCTCGGCGTGTTCGCCATGGTCGGCCTGCTGTTCCTGGTGCCGCAGTACCTGCAGCTGGTGCTCGGGCTGACCCCGGTCGTGGCCGCGCTGTGGATGCTGCCGGCGACGGTCGCCGGTATCGCGGGCGCGCTCCTCGCGGCTTCGCTCGCGAAGCGGATCCGGGTTTCGGTGCTGGTCAGTGGTGGTCTTCTGGTCGCGGCGGTCGGCTTCCTCGCCTTGACGCAGGTGTCGGCCGACGGCGGGCTCGCGTACGTCGTGGTGGCGTTCACGCTGCTCGGGGGCGGTGTCGCCCTGTCGGAGACCCTGACGAACGACCTGGTCGTCTCGGCCGCTCCGGCCGAACGCGCCGGGGCCGCTTCGGCGATCTCGGAAACCGGGTTCGAGCTGGGTGGCGCGCTCGGCACGGCCATCCTCGGCAGTGTCGCGACCGCCGTCTACCGGTCCGGACTCCCGGAGGGGGCGGCCGAATCCGCCCGGGACACGCTGGGCGGCGCGGTCGCGACCGCGCAGAGGCTCGACCCCGCGGCGGGGCAGGCGCTCCTGGATTCGGCCCGCGAGGCCTTCACCCAGGGGATGCACGTCACCGCATGGGCAGGCGTCGCCGTGCTCGTCTATACAGGTGTTCAGGCCTTCGTTCTGCTGGATCGGAAAAAAAATTCCGTAGTGCGGAGCTAATCGAGCCTACGATGAGGGTATGAACAACCATGCCCTGCTCACCCGCCTCCGCGAGCATCTCGGCGACGCCGCGGTGCTCACCGACACCGACGTCACGGACGCCTACTCGCGCGACATGATGCCGCTGGCCACCAGCGGCAAACCCCTCGCGGTGGTACTGCCGTCCGACGTGGAAGGTGTGCAGGCCGTGGTCAAGGCCTGCGCGGAGTTCGAGGTGCCGATCGTGCCCCGCGGCGCCGGCAGTGGTCTGTCCGGCGCCGCGAACGCGATCGACGGCTGTGTCGTGCTGGTGCTGACGAAGCTCGACCAGATCGTCGAGATCGACGAAGGCAACCGGCTCGCCGTCGTGCAGCCCGGCGTGGTGAACCTCGATTTCCGCAACGCGGTGGAGAAACACGGCCTGTTCTATCCGCCGGACCCGTCCAGCTACGACTGGTGCACCATCGGCGGGAACCTGTCCACCAACGCCGGTGGACTGTGCTGTGTGAAGTACGGCGTCACCACGGATTCCGTGCTGGGGCTGGAAGTCGTGCTCGCCGACGGCTCGGTGCTGAAGACCGGGCGGCGCACGGTGAAGGGCGTCGCGGGTTACGACCTCGCGCGGCTCTTCGTCGGCAGTGAGGGCACGCTCGGCGTGATCACCCAGGCGACCGTCGCGCTGAAACCGTTGCCGCAGCTGCCTTCCACCCTTGTCGCCGCCTTCAACAGCACGGAGGCCGCGGGCGAGGCCGTCGCGCGGGTCGTGCGTGAAGGCCTGGTGCCGTCGCTGATGGAGATCATGGACGCGACGTCCATCAAGGCCGCCGAGGCCTACCTCAAAACCGACCTCGGCACGAGCTCGGACTGCAAAGCCTTGCTGCTCGCGCAATCCGACTCCGGCGGCGAGGTCGCGCGGAAGGAACTCGCTGTGCTGGAACAGATCTGCGTCGACTGCGGCGCGGATCTGGCCTACGCCACCGAGGATCTCGAAGAGGGCAAGATGCTGTTGCAGGCGCGGCGGGTCGTGCTCACCGCGCTGGAGATGTACGGCGTCTGGCTGACCGACGACGTCTGCGTGCCGCGCACGCGCATCGCCGAGCTGATCGCCGGCTGCGAGCGGATCAGCGAAGAGGTGGGGTTGCGGATCGCCGTCGTCGGCCACGCCGGTGACGGCAACATGCACCCGACGATCGTCTACGCGCCCGATTCCGAGGAGGAGTTCGCCCGCGCGAGGATCGCCTTCGACGCGATTCTCGACGTGGCGCTGTCACTGGGCGGGACGGTCACCGGCGAGCACGGTATCGGCCGGATCAAGCGCGAGTGGCTGGAGAAGGAGATCGGCGAGGTCGGCATTCGCGTGCACCGGGAGATCAAGCGGGCACTGGACCCGGGGAACCTCTTCAACCCGGGCTCGATGTTCTCCCTCTGAACGCCATGAACGGTCCGTTCCTTGCGAAATTTGCAAGGAACGGACCGTTCATGGCACGTCGGAAGGGTCAGTCGCGGATGCGCGGGATCTGCTGGGTCGCGTCGGCGTCCGTGGCGGGCGCGTGCTTCTTCTCGCGGCGCGCCTTCAGATACTCGATAACGATCGGCACCACCGAAACCAGCACGATCAGGATGAAGATCGCGTCGACGTTGTCGCGGATGAACGCGACGCCGCCGAGCAGGTGGCCGAGCGCGGTGATCCCGGCGGCCCACAGGATGCCGCCGATGACGGTGTAGGTGAAGTACTTCTTCGGGTCCATCTTGCCGATGCCGGCGATCCAGGTGATGAACGTCCGCACGAACGGCACGAACCGCGCCAGCACGACCGCCTTCGGCCCGTGCTTCTCCAGGAAGGCATGGGTCTGGTCCACGTACTTCTGGTTGAAGAACTTCGAATCCGGCTTGCGGAACAGCCAGGGGCCGACCTTCCAGCCGAGGCCGTACCCGACCGCGTTGCCGAGCAGCGCGGCGACGGTGACCAGGACGCACACCAGCCACAGCGGCGCCTCGATCGAACCGTTCGCGATGAACAGGCCCGCGGTGAACAGGAGGGAGTCACCGGGCAGCACCGGGAAGACGCTGCTCTCGATGAAGATGATCAGGCAGAGCACGGTGATGACCGGAACGGTCAGCCCGCTCAGCAGGTGCTGCGGGTCCAGCCACTCCGGCAGGAGGCCCATCGTCGTCACGTTGTTCTGCGCCAGGATCACACCAAAACGGTACAGGGTGACGCAGAGTGCCTTGACCCGGCGGGAGAGGGCGCTCAGATCAGTGTGAGCAGCCCGATCACCGAACCGGCGGCGAGCCCGAGCAGCACGGCCAGCAGCAACACCCAGTACGCGGGCAGCGGCGGGCTGCCCGGCGAAGGTGCCTGCGGCGGTGCCGGACGCTCCGCCAGCCTGGCCGTCTCCGCGTCCTCCAGCGCGACGCGCTCTCGTTCGAGCGAGTCCGCGCCGGCACCGGACAGCAGGCCGTACTGCGGCGGCAGTTCGTTCTTCCCGGAAGGAACCTCCGGGACACTACGCTCCGTGTCCGTTTCGGTCGGTTTGTCCGCAGTGGCTTCGGAGAGCCGCTCCGCCGAAGGGGCGAAGACGGCCTGAGCGCGCAAGGCATCGGCTAGGAGCTTCTCCGGGTCCTTGGGCTCGCTCATCCGGGACTCCTTTCGCCGCTACCCGTCGCTGACCGACACGCCGCCTTCGACCGCGCCGCTCAGCGGGGCCGTGGCGCTCAATGTATCCGCAGCGTCGTCTTTGACCCACTCGCCCTGACGAAGCACCTTGACCGGCCGCAGGTCGCGGTCGAGCACGACGAGGTCGGCCGCGAGCCCGGCCCGCAGCGAGCCGGTCCGGTCGGCGATGCCGAGCAGTTCGGCGGGGCGCCCGGAGGTCGCGCGGACGGCGTCGAGCAGGTCGATACCCGCACCGCGGACCAGGTTACGGAAGGCCGCGTCCATGGTCAGCGTGCTGCCGGCCAGCGAACCGTTGCCCGCCAGGGTGGCGACGCCGTCGCGGACGTCGACCTCGAGGCGGCCGAGGATGTAGCTGCCGTCGGCGGCGTCGGTGGCCGACATGGCGTCGGTGATGAGCACCGTCCGGCCCTTGCCCGCGTGGTGTGCGGCCAGCCGCAGCACGGTCGGATGCACGTGGACGAGGTCGCAGATCAGTTCGACGGTGATGCGTTCGTCGTCGAGGAGCGCGCCGATGGGGCCCGGTTCGCGATGGTGGAGCGGCCGCATGGCGTTGAAGAGGTGGGTCGCGACGGAGGCGCCCGCGTCGATCGCGGGGATGATCTGGTCTTCGACGCCGTCGGTGTGCCCGATTGCGGCGATGACGCCCGATTCGGCCAGTTGCCGGACCGCCTTGATCCCGCCGTGCAGTTCGGGGGCGAGGGTGACCATCCGGATGTCGCCGCGGCCCGCGCCGAGCAGCGCGTCGACCGTCGCCGTGTCCGGCTCGATCAGCGTGGCCGGATCGTGTGCCCCGCACCGCGCCTTCGAGATGAAGGGTCCTTCAAGGTGAATTCCGGCAAGTTCACCCTCTTGGACCAGCTCACGCAGGGCCGCGATCTGGTCCTTGAGCACCGGGATGGGGTCCGAGACCAGACTGCCGAGCATGGTCGTGGTCCCGTGCCGCCGATGCGCGCGGACCGCGCGGAACAGCTCCTCGGGGTTCGCACTGGAGAACGATCCGCCTCCGCCACCGTGGCAGTGGGTGTCGACGAAGCCGGGCACGACCAGGGCCCCGTCCACGTCGACGCGATCGATGTCCGGGGGTGTCCCGGAACCGACTTGGACGATCTTGCCGCCGGCGATAGCCAGCCAGCCGTCGTCGAGTACACGGTCCGGGGCGACGACCCGGCCGCCCACGATCACGAAATCTCCGGCGCCTCTCACGCCCCCCAGCATATATTGGTCTGGACCAAGCATGGCGGCACAACCCAGCGCTCGAGATCAAGGCCGGGTGTCAGTTCGGCGACTGCATAGCTTTCTGCAGTGCTTCCAGCGCCCGGCTGGCGGTTGACTTAACGGTACCTTTCGAAATCCCCGCGGCCTCGGAGATTTCGGCCTCACTCAGCCCACCGTAGTAACGGAGGACCAAAACCTCGCGCTGGCGAGGGGGCAGTTTGGACAAAGCGCTCACAACGGCCTGATGTTCACTCGACAGCATGGCGAGGCTTTCGGCCGAACGCGCGTTGACGGCGTGCGGCGCGACGTACTCGCGTGCGGTCTTGCGGCGCCGCAGCACACTGCGTGATCCGTTGACCACGGCGGTGCGCAGATAGCCGACGGCCGCGGCGGCGTCGCGCAGGCGTCCCCAGTTGCGGTGCAGCCCGGTGAAGGCCTCCTGGACGACGTCTTCGGCGGTCGCCGGTTCGTCCACGAGCAGGATGGCCAGGCGCACGAGCCGCATCCGGTGCTGGCGATAGAGATCCTCAAGGGTCAGCGGTGCCGCAGGCGGCGGTGGCGTGACCGGTCCGTCCATGGTGCGCAGGTGGCCGAGGGTCGCCTCGACACTGCGTTCCGCATTGCCCTCGAGCATGTACCCCTACCTGTTCATTTACCCCTTTGAAGCACAACCTGTGCGTGGCGCCACGCCAGCGTATCGGGTGGGGCGTGAGTCCTGCCTGGTCGGATCCTGAGAAGCTGGGCGGCGTCTGTCGTAACGACCTTGGAGATGTCGATGGCCTGGTTCCTGGTGGAGATCACGTACGTGCAGGAGAAGCTGGCGGACGTCCGTCCCCGGCACCGGAAGTTCCTCTCCGACCTCGCCGACCAGGGCGTCGTCGCGCTCGGCGGCCCGCTGGGCGACGGCTCCGGCGGCATCTCGATGTACCAGGCGGCCGACGAGGCGGCGCTGCTCGAGATCATCGACCAGGATCCGTACCACCTCGAAGGTGTCGTGGCGGAGCGGACGGTGCGCGAGTTCAAGCCGGTGATCGGTTCCTGGATCCCGCAAGAAGACTGACGGCTCAGAGATCGAGGGTGACCGGCTCGCGTTCGACGCAGACCCGGACGCGGTCGCCGGTCACCGTCGGCAGTTCGCACGTCCCGCAGAACCCCTGACGGCACGAATACGCGATACCGGGCACGGTCTCGCGCAGGACGTCGAGCGTCGTCCGGTCGGCGGGCACGTCCAAAATCCGGCCGCTGCGGGCCAGTTCGACGCGGAACGGCTTGCCGCCCACGATCGGCGGCGTCGAGAACCGTTCGAAGAACACCGGTCCCGAACCGCGCAGCGCGGCGTCCGTCCGGACGCCGACGATCATCGGAACCGGGCCGCAGCAGTAGATCGGCGCGCCTTCCGGTGCTCCTTCGAGGAGTTCCGCGCCGGAGGCCGGGATTCCGTAGTCCGTGTCCGGGCGAATCCAGACCCGATCACCAAATTCGGACAATTCCTCCAGGAACGGCATGGAAGCCTCGTCGCGACCGGTGTAGACCAGTCGCCAGTCCGCGCCGGAAGCGGCCGCCTGCCGCACCATCGGCAGGATCGGCGTGATCCCGATCCCGCCCGCGATGAACAGATACGCCGGGCTCGCGACGAACGGGAAGGCGTTGCGCGGGCCGCGCGCGGTGATCCGCGCGCCCTTCTTCAGCGCGTGCATCGCCGCCGAGCCCTCGCCGAGCAACCGGACTCCGACGCGGTAGGCCGAGCGGTCGTCCGGGTCGCCGCACAGGGAGTACTGACGGACGAGACCCGGCCGCGGCGAGAGGTCGATGTGCGCGCCGGGCCGCCACCGCGGCAGTTGCTCGCCGCGTTCGTGCACCAGCCGCAGGACGGCGACGCCGTCCGCCTGGGCGCGGAGGTCGTCGACGACCAGCGGGAGGTCTCGGTCGACGGCGACCACAGGCGGACGGCGACGGCCGCTCACCCCGCTGAGCCTGCGGTACAGCGCGACGACACCGGTCAGCGACGCCATCGCGCGGTCGGTGCGCCCGCTGCCGTCGAGCCGCAGCGGCCTTGTCATCGGGGTTCGTCGGCGGCCAACGCGGCCGGAGAACTCGCGAGGTACGCGACGGCCTGATCGGTGTTGCCGGTTTCGGTGGGGTGATAGGACTTCCGGAAGTACGGCCGGATCTCACGCCGCAACTGCTTGCCCGACGGCAGAAGCCCGCGCTTCGCCACGCGCAGATAGGTCCGGAAACTCGTCTTGCCCGGCCGGGTCGGGTCGTTCTTCATCAGGAACCTGGTGCCCCGCAAGAAGACCCACGCGAGCACCGGCGTCACCACGAGCATGCTGCGCACGCGGCGCGTGTAGCGGCCGTCGAGGTGCATGAACAGATCGAAGGCGACCGAGCGGTGCTCGACCTCTTCGGCGCCGTGCCAGCGCAGGAGATCCAGCATCGTCGGATCGGCGCCGGCCTTGTCGAGCGCTTCGGCGTCGAGGACCCACTGGCCGAGGAAAGCGGTGTAGTGCTCGATCGCGGCGATGATCGCGAGCCGTTCGATCAGCCACTCTTCGCGCCGCTTGGCGGAAAGCTCACGGTCGCCGAGCAGTCGGCGGAACATCCACTCCATCTGCGCGATGTACGGGCGGACGTTCACACCCGCGGCTTCGAGGTGTCCGGCCGCGCCGTCGTGTGCCTCGGCGTGCATGGCCTCTTGGCCGATGAAGCCGAGGACGTCCTCCTTGAGCCGCTCGTCGCGGATCAGTGGCACAGCCTGCTTGAACACCTCGACGAACCAGCGCTCACCTTCCGGCAGCGCCAGATGCAGCACGTTGATCGTGTGCGTCGCCTGCGGTTCGCCGGGGATCCAGTGCATCGGCAGCGACGCCCAGTCGAACTCGACGTCGCGGGCGTGCAGGACGATCTGCTCATGGTCGGTCACGACGACCGCCCGCTGAGCTCGTAGTCGCTCGGGTCGACCTTGCGGGTCTCGAGCCAGTAGCGCCAGGTGAACCCGGGCCAGATCGTGCGGTTGACGCCCTTCGCGTCGAGGTACCAGCTCTTGCAGCCGCCCTGGGTCCACACGCCCTTGACGAGTTTGTCCTGGATCTCGTGCTGGAACTTCTCCTGCACGCCGGGGCGGACGTCGAGCGCGGCGGCACCGCGGGAATCGGCGAGCTTGATCGCGTCGACGACGTACCGCGCCTGCGATTCGATCATGAAGACCACGGAGTTGTGGCCCAGAGCGGTGTTCGGGCCGAGGAGGAAGAACAGGTTCGGGAAGCCGGAGACGGTGATGCCCTTGTGCGTGCGCATCCCCTCGGTGGCCCATTCCTTGGCGAGGTCGCGGCCGTCGATCCCGGTGATGTCCAGGTATTCCAAGGCATCCGTGACCTTGAAGCCGGTGCCGTAGATGATCGCGTCGACCTCGTGCTCGACGCCGTTCCCGTCGACGACGCTGTGCGCCTTGACCTCGCGCACGCCTTCGGTGTTGACGTCCACATTGGACCGATTGATCGCCGGGTAGTAGTCGTTGGAGATCAGCACCCGCTTGCAGCCCATGGTGTAGTCGGGGGTGACCTTCTTGCGCAGCTTCGGATCCTTGATGGCCTTGCCGATGTGGCGTTTCGCGATCACCTCGCCGGCCTTCATGATCGCGGGGTGACCGTTGAAGCCGACGGCGCGCACTTCGAGGAACCAGTACAGCGCGTTGCGGTAAAGCCGTTGTACACCGGGAATCCGGCGGAACGCGGTCTTGGCCCAGCCCGGCATCGCGTGGTCGGGTTTCGGCATGATCCACGGCGGCGTGCGCTGGAACAGCGTCAGCTCGTCGACCTCGGGGGCGATCTTCGGGACGAACTGGATCGCGCTGGCACCGGTGCCGACCACGGCGACCTTCTTGCCGCGCAGGTCGTACTCGTGGTTCCACTGCGCCGAATGCCAGGTCTGGCCCTTGAACTTCTCGATCCCGGGCAGCTGGGGCACCTGCGGGATGTGCAGGCCGCCGACGCCGGAGACGACGAACTGAGCCTCGATGTCCTGGCCGGATTTGGTGTGGACGTGCCAGCGGCGCGCGGTGTCGTCCCAGGTGGCGCCGGTGAGCTCGACGCCGAACCGGATCTTGCGCCGCAGCCGGTACTTGTCGGTGACGTCCTTGAGGTACTGGAAGATCTCGGGGGCGGGCGAGAACGACCGCGACCAGTCCGGGTTCTGCTCGTACGAGAACGAGTACATGTGGGACTGCACGTCGCAGGCGCAGCCGGGGTACGAGTTGTCGCGCCACGTACCGCCGACTTCGTCCGCCTTCTCCAGGATCACGTAGTCGGAGATCCCGGCCTTTTCCAGCTGGATGGCCTGGCCGAGCCCGGAGAATCCGGTGCCCACGATCACGACCTTGAATCGCTCGGTCATCTGTGCCCTCCACGTCGAGGCGTTCTTGCGCAGATGACGTTACCTGAAGTAACAGTTACTTGCTAGTACTACCTACCCGTCAGTATGTGCCACCGAGCTTCGTGTGGTCCCAGCTCGCGATCTTGGTCGGCCGGAAAATCAGCCCGATCCGCTTCGGGGCCTGCTTGCCGATGAACCCGGAGAGCTCGTCGGGCACCGGGTCCCCGGGCTTCGCGCCCGCGTATCGCTGCATGAGCTGGATACCCATCTGGGTGACCACGGCCGTATCGGTGATGACCTCGACGTCGGCCTCGAGCGAGACCCCGCGCAGCTTGTCGTAGCTTTCGCCGTCCTCGATGAGCACGGTGGCGCGCGGGTCGCGCTCCAGGTTCTTCGCCTTCTGGGACGTGCCATAGGTCCAGGTCGCGACGCCGGACTCGTGCGGGTAGTACCAGAGCGGGGCCAGATGCGGGCGGCCGTTCGGGCCGATCGTCGCGACGTTGATGACCTTCTGCTCGTCGAGGTACGCGGCGAGTTCTTCGGGTGACATGCGGATCTGGTCGCGACGGGACATGCGTCAGCCCTTTCGTGTGGCGGCCCGGCCTGCCTGACCGGTTATCGAAGATTCGTACGCGCCGCGCTCCTTGATGTCCATGAGCGCGGCGGCGTCGGCCTTCTTGATCCGGCTCCTCGCGCCGATCTCGATGATCGGCGGCAGGAAGGCGCGGATCAGCTTCAGGCCGCCGACCCAGCGGGGCACGTGCACGGTGCGGGCGCGTTTGTTGACGCCGGCCTGAAGGTGGTCGAGCGCGACGGACAGCGGATAGGTCTTGCCGAGCAGGCCGGGCATGCCGGTGCGGAGCTTGCCGAAGACCGGGTGCTGGTCGGCGCTCTCGACCAGGTCGGTGCGGATCCAGGTGGGGTGCGCGACGCCGACCTTCACGCCGAGATGCGCGACTTCGGCGCGGAAGCTGTTGCAGAACGCCTCGACGCCCGCCTTCGCGGCGGCGTAATTGGCCATGCCCGGCGCGTGCGTGATCGCGGCCAGCGAGGAGATCGCGAGCAGGTAGCCCTTGCGGTCGATGACATGCGGAAGGGTGACGCGGAAGGTGCGCCAAACGCCCAGGAGGTCGACCTCGATGACCTTCTCGAAGGCGGCCGGGTCCACCGACCGGACGAAACCGGAGGTCGCGATGCCGGCGTTCGCGATGACGATGTCGATGCCGCCGAAGTGCTCGACGACGCCCGCGGTGGCCCGCTCGAGGTCGTCCCAGCTGGTGACGTCGGCTTCCCAGGCGTGGGCGCCGGGGCCGATCTTGTCGGCGACGGCCTGCTGTTCCTTGGCTTCGATGCCGACCAAAGCGACCTTCGCGCCCTGCGCGGCCAGGCGCTCGGCGAGCCCCGCGCCGATGCCCCTCGCGGCGCCGGTGATCAGGACGACCTTGCCGTTCACGCTGTTCTTGGCCACGTTGCCTCCTCGTCCGAGCCCTACGGCTTTCGGACGGTACCCCAACCTACCCGGAGTAAGCTACCCGCAAGTAGGCGGGCTGAAGGGGCCCTTCGCCGCATGCGACGCGGTGAAGGGCCCTTTCAGTGCGTGAGATGCGGGGAAAGTCCCCTTCAGCCCCCGGAGGCGGCGGTGAGGGCGTCGATCTCGTCCGGGGTGAGCGAGAGGTCGACGGCTGGCAGGAGGTCGTTCAGTTGCTCGACCGAGCGGGCGCTCGCGATGGGTGCGGCGACCGTCGGCTGCGCGAACAGCCAAGCCAGCGAGACGGCGGCGACCGGAACCGCGTGGGCGGCCGCGATCTCGTCGAGCGCCGAGAGCACCCGCTCGCCGCGTTCGTCCAAATAGGACGAAGCGCGGGCGGCGCGCGGGCTGTCCCCGAGGTCGTCCTTCGACCGGTACTTCCCGGCGAGGAAACCCTTGGCCAGCGAGAAATACGGCAGGGTGGCCAGTCCCTCGCGTTCGACGGTCGGCGCCAGGTCGCGCTCGTAATCCCGCTCGACGAGGTTGTAGTGCGGCTGCAGCGCGACGTACTTCGCCAGCCCCTCACGGTCCGAAATGGACAGTGCTTCGCTCAGCCGTTCGGCGGAGTAGTTCGACGCCGCGACGTAACGGACCTTGCCCGCGCGCACGAGCGCGTCGAAGGCTCGCAGCGTCTCTTCGATCGGGGTGTCCGGATCGTCGATGTGGGCGTAGTAGAGGTCGATGTGATCGGTCCGGAGACGGCGCAGCGAGTCCTCGGCCGCCGCCGCGATGTTCGCCGCGGACAATCCCTTGCGCTGGTCCCACATACCGGTCTTGGTCGCGATGACGACGTCGTCACGGCGGCCGCGTTCGGTCAGCCAGTCGCCGATGATCGTCTCGGAGCCGCCCTTGGAGTACAGGTCGGCCGTGTCGATGAAGTTGCCGCCCGCCGCCGTGTAGGCGTCGAGGACGGCGAAGGACTGCTCCTTGTCCGCGGTCCAGCCGAAGACGTTCCCGCCCAGGTTGATCCCGCGGACGTCGAGGTCGGTGTTCCCGAGTTTCGCCATGCTTCGAACATAAGGGAAGACATCGCCCGCCCGGGGTGTTGGCTCGGAACATGGGAATCGAACTCGGCAAGATCGGCATCTGGCAGCACGAATCCGTCTTCACCCCGGAACTCGCCCGTGAGCTGGAGGAACTCGGCTACGGCGCGATCTGGCTGGGCGGCTCGCCGTCGGGAGACCTCGCGAAGGCGGAGGAACTCCTCGACGCGACGAAGACGATCAAGGTGGCCACCGGCATCGTCAACATCTGGCAGGACGACGCGGCCACGGTCGCCGAGTCGTACAAGCGCATCGAAGCGAAGCACCCGGGCCGCTTCCTGCTCGGCGTCGGCGCCGGGCACCGCGAGCACACCGCCGAGTTCAAGAAGCCGTACACCGCGCTGGTCGAGTACCTCGACGCGCTCGACGCCGCCGGAGTGCCCGTCGAGGGCCGCGCGCTCGCCGCCCTCGGCCCGAAGGTGATCAAACTCGCAGGAGACCGTACGGCGGGAGCCCACCCCTACCTGATGACGCCCGAGCACACCCGCCAGGCGCGCGAGATCCTCGGCGAAGGACCGCTGCTCGCGCCCGAGCAGAAGGTCGTGCTCGAGACCGATCCGGCGAAGGCCCGCGAGATCGGGCGTGGCATCGTCAAGTTCTATCTCGGCCTGGTCAACTACACGAACTCCCTGCGGAAACTCGGTTTCACCGACGAGGACCTGGCGGGCGAGGGCAGCGACAAGCTGGTCGACGCGCTGGCCGTCCACGGCGACGCCGAGACCGTCGGCCGCGGTGTCACCGCGCATCTCGAAGCCGGGGCGGACCACGTCACCGTCCAGGTACTGAACCAGGACCCCGTGCCGGTCTACCGGGCGCTCGCCGCCGTCCTCCTCTGACGCGACGGCTGTAGGCACCTCCCGGCCGACCTCGTACGATGCGGCCGAGAGGTGCACCAGCCTGCTTCGAGGAGGAGTAAACGATGCCCATCGCCACCCCCGAGGTCTACGCGGAGATGCTCGACCGGGCGAAGGCGAACGAATTCGCCTACCCGGCCATCAACGTGACCTCGTCGGAGACCCTGAACGCCGCCATCCGCGGGTTCGCCGAGGCGGAGAGCGACGGGATCATCCAGTTCTCCACCGGCGGCGCGGAGTTCGCCTCCGGCCAGAAGGTCAAGGACATGGTGACCGGTTCGGTCGCGCTCGCCGAGTTCGCTCAGGTCGTCGCCGCCAAGTACGACGTGAACGTCGCGCTGCACACCGACCACTGCCCGAAGGACAAGCTCGACGGCTTCGTCCGCCCGCTGATCGAGATCTCCGCGGAGCGGGTCAAGAACGGCCAGAACCCGCTGTTCCAGAGCCACATGTGGGACGGTTCCGCGATCGACCTCGACGAGAACCTCGAGATCGCGCAGGAACTGCTCGCCAAGGCCGCGGCCGCGAACATCATCCTCGAGGTCGAGATCGGCGTCGTCGGCGGCGAGGAAGACGGCGTCGAAGCCGAGATCAACGAGAAGCTGTACACCGCCGAGGGCGACTTCCTGAAGACGATCGACGCGCTCGGCTCCGGCGAGAACGGCCGCTACCTGCTGGCCGCGACCTTCGGCAACGTGCACGGCGTCTACAAGCCCGGCAACGTGAAGCTGCGCCCGGACGTGCTCAAGGGCGGCCAGGAAGCGGCGTCGAAGAAGCTCGGCCTCCCGGCGGGTTCGAAGCCGTTCGAGCTGGTCTTCCACGGCGGCTCCGGCTCGCTGCCGGAGGAGATCCGCGAGGCGGTGTCCTACGGCGTCGTGAAGATGAACGTCGACACCGACACGCAGTACGCCTTCACCCGGCCCATCGCGGACCACTTCTTCAAGAACTACGACGGCGTCCTGAAGATCGACGGCGAGGTCGGCAACAAGAAGGTCTACGACCCGCGTAGCTACCTGAAGGCCGCTGAGGCCGGCATGGCCGCGCGCATCGTCGAGGCCGCTCAGTCGCTGGGCTCGGCGGGCAACAAGCTCTGACCCCGCTCCGCGTTTAGTCCTCTGAATGCAGAAGTACGTGAAGGCCCCTTCACCGCGTCCAGCGCAGTGAAGGGGGCCTTCACGTACTCAGAGTGGGAGTCCGACCGACGGTTCAAGATCAGCAAAATGTCGGTCACTTGCACTGTGGAATGTCGGTTCACCCGGTCGTGGAATGTCGGTTGAAGGTACTGTGAGATGTACACGAACCGACCTTTCGGGGAGCAATGGCCGAATCAGACCTGGCCCGCGCCTGCTGCGCCGTCGCCGAGGAGTACTTGTCGAGCTTCCGGGTCGTGATCCTCAACGGTCCCCGTCAGGCGGGCAAGACCACCATGCTCAGGCACCTTCACCGGCGCCACGGCGGGACCATCTTCAACCTGGACGACGAGCAGCTTCTGCAAGCGGCCATCGCCGATCCGGTCGGGTTCGCCGGTACCGGCCCGGAACCCAGGCTCATCGATGAGGTGCAGCGGGCGGGAGACCCGCTGATCAGAGCCATCAAAGCAGTAGTCGACGCGGACGGCGGGCCAGGACGCTACGTCCTGGCGGGGTCGACCCGGTTCCTCGCGACGCCGAGCCTCTCCGAATCCTTGGCCGGTCGGGGCGTCGTCGTCGACGTTCGGCCGTTTTCGCAAGGTGAGTTCACCGGAAACGTCGAGCGGTTCATCGATGTCGCCTTCGACGAACCCGGCCGTTTGCTCGGCCTCGCTCCTTCGAACGTCGATCGCGCCGATTACTTCGCACGCATCTGCAGAGGCGGGTTTCCCGAGCCGGCCCTTCTCGACAGTGTGCGAGCGCGCAAAGCCTGGTTCCGCGCCTATGTGCAGGCCATCGCGGAACGCGATATCCGGGAGATGGCCAGGGTCAACGAACCCAGCGCCATGACGGCCTTGTTGTCCTATCTGGCTTCCATCACGGCGCAAGAGCACAACAGCGTGAACACGGCGTCCAGGACCGGCCTTCACCGCACCACGGTGAACAAGTACGTCGAATTGCTTGAAGCGGTGTTCCTGGTCCACCGGCTTCCGGCTTGGTCACGAAACTTGACCTCTCGGGCGGTGAAGCACGCGAAGCTTCACCTCACCGACACGGGACTCGCCGCTTCTTTGCTCGGTGTGTCCCCGGAATCCTTGGCAAAGCCCGTGGCGCCTACCCGAGGACCCCTTGTCGAGACCTTCATCGTCAACGAACTCGCCAAGCAGGCGACGTGGAGCGAAGCCGAGGTCCGGCTGTATCACTGGCGAGTGAGTGGTGGGGCCGAGGTCGATGTGGTCTTGGAACGGGACGACGGGCAGGTCGTCGGTATCGAATCGAAGGCGCGGGACACCGTGACCGCGGCGGACTTCCGCGGACTCGCTCAGCTACGGGATCTGCTCGGTGATCAGTTCACGCACGGAATCGTCCTGCACACCGGAAGCCAGGGCGCCATCAGCTTCGGTGATCGGCTGATGGCGCTCCCGCTCGCTTCGTTGTGGCAGGCCGGGCAGGATCAGGATTGAGCCTCAGGCGGCCGGCAGTGTCGTCTTCTCGCGACGCTTCTCCAGCAGCGAGTTCACCGCTCGCGTCCCCGGCCCGGCGGCGGCCCACAGCGCACCGACGCCGACCAGGCAGACCGCGGCCGTCCAGTAGGCCACCGGCGGCGCCGACTCCGTATGCGCGTCGCCGAGGATCCACGGCCGGAACTGCGACTGCACCCATAGCATCCCGTAGCCGAACGCCGTCACCAGCAGCGCGCCCGCGCCCGCAGTCAGCAGCGGATGCCCCCGGCCGATCCGGAACGCCAGGTCGACGGCGAGGCCGACGGCGAGCAGGTAGAACGGCACGACCGACACCGGGAAGCCCATCCCGAGCAGCAGCGGCCACATCACCAGCCGGTAGCCGAGGTAGACGGCGGCGACCGTCGTGCCCGCCCAGCGGAAGCCGGTCGTGTGCCGCGCCAGCGCGAAGATCAGCGCCATCACGCCGATGCCCCACAGCGGGTACACCCAGTCGTCGATCGGCATCGTGAAGTACTCGACGGCCACCCGGTCGACCGGATGCCCGATCTGGTTGGCGGCGAAGTTCAGCAGCTCGGGCTCGGCCTCGGGCGTGCCGCGCTCCCAGGCGCGCAGGCCGAGGATGCCGTACTCCTGCTGACCGTTCGGGAAGAACGTGTTCTCCAGGAAGAAGGCCCACAGTCCGATCAGGACACCGGTGCGCAGGCGGCCGGGTTTGGCGTACTTGAGCCAGCCCATGATGACGCCGGCCTGCATGATGCCCGTTCCGATGTAGAGCATCATGTGCGACGGGCTCCACGCGGTCAGGTCGAGACCGTTGACGCGGTGGTTGATGACGTCCAGCGGCGCCGCGATGAGGAACACCACGAGCCCGATCTGCATCAGCCGCAGCGAACGCCGATCGGCGCCCAAGCCGGTGTAGCTGTGGATCGCCACCAGCACCATGATGATCACCGTGCCGACGGTGTTGATCAGGTGCGGCGGGGCGAGGTCGTCCCGCAGCCACATGAAATGCCACGACATGTCCCAGGACGAGCCCACCAGCTTGAAGGCGAACGCGGCCAGCCACATCGAGTAGCAGAAGTTCAGCACCCAGTCCGGCGTCGCCTGTCCCGGCGCGCCGCGGTGCCAATGAAGTTTGAAGAACAGCCTGGTCTTCGCGATCGGGCTGCGGGGGATGACACCCGGCGAAAGGTCCCCGGTCACTTCTGTCGCCTTTGTCATGCGGGCTATCTTCCCTGCTCCAGATCACGGGATGGGCATTTGGGGTCGAAAATCGGGGTTCACCCGTAGGGGTGGCTGATTTGCGATCGGCGTGCGAAGCAGGGCAAGGTGTGCCGCCATGATGCCGAAACGACTCGTCGCGGCGGTCCTCGTGGCCGCTCTGGTGCTGGCTGGTGGGGGCATTCTCGGGAGCCTGTTCTTCTAGTCACACGCGGTCGGCACAATGGCCGGTATGACGAACCTCCTCGGCCCCCAGCCGACGCATCTCCCCGAGCACACCGCCGCGCAGGCGGCGCTGGACGCCGGGACCGATCCGGCCGCCGTCGCCGCCGAGCACCCCGACTACAGCGAGGCGTGGGCCGCCCTCGCCGAGAAGGCGTTCGAAGCCGGCGAGACCGTCGCCGCGTACGCGTACGCCCGCACCGGTTACCACCGCGGCCTCGACCAGCTTCGCCGCGCGGGTTGGAAGGGACACGGCCCGGTGCCGTGGTCGCACCGCCCGAACCAGGGTTTCCTGCGTTCCCTCGCCGTCCTCGGCAAGGCCGCCGGCAAGATCGGCGAGACGGAGGAGTACGACCGCTGCAAGACCTTCCTCAGCGACTCGGACCCCGCCGCCGCGGAAGCCACCGGCCTCAAGTGACCTCGTGAGTGGTAAGGACGGTTATTGAGCCGAAGGTCAAACGTGGCGTGTTCTTGGGCGGGCTGATGGTGGGATGAAGGCTCCCTTCGTCGCGTCTAATGCGGTGAAAGGAGCCTTGGCCCTGGTCAAGCGCGGGGGGGGGGGGGGGGGGGGGGGGGGGGGGGGGGGGGGGGGCGGAGCCCACCCCCCCCCCCCCCCCCCCCCCCACCGCAGCCGAACCCC
>NZ_JBIWKX010000036.1:0-31672 GCF_044765885.1 Amycolatopsis sp. NPDC102389 | reverse complement strand
ACTCTCTCATCTCCCCCCGGCCCCCCCCCCCCGCCGCCCCCTCCCCCCCCCACACCCCCACCCCCCCCCCCCCCCCCCCCCCCCCCCCCCACCCGCACCGACCATGCCACGTTTGACTTACCCCTCAATAGAACCGTCCTTACCACTCACGAGCCCCTAGAACAGCCCGCAGTTCCCGACGGCCGGCAGCCCCGCGAAGCGGCCCTCAAGCCAGGCGAAAGCCTCCGGGAAGGCCCGGATCGCCCCGCCGACGTGCGTCGGAACCAGCGAAGTCGAGAACTGCACCTTCGCGCCCTTCGCGCACCACGAGCGCGCCATGGTCCGCCCCTGCGCATAGGGGACGATGTCGTCGAGAGCACTGTGGACGACCAGCGTCGGCGCGCCTGGCTTCCGCGCTCCGATGAGCTGCTCGCCGACTCGCGTCTTGTACGGCTCTTCGCCGAGGTACGCGGTCAGCGGCCTGCCGTCCTTGGTCAGGTCCTTCGACTGGGTGAACGCGTGCGCGAAGATCGCGTCGGCGGTGCACTCCTGCTTGACCTTCTCGAACGCCTCGGCGCCCTTCGCGTTCAGCACGGCCGGGATGTTCAGCTCCGGGTACGCCGCGTCCATGCTGACCAGCGTGAATCCGAGGAACCCGAAGGCGTAGTGCCCGTCGATGTTCTTGCCCACCTCGGCCAGGTCGGCCGGGACGGCGCCCGCGTACGAGCCTTTCAGCTTGAGCTCGGGCGCGTAGGACGGTTGCAGTTCGGCGGCCGACGCCGACGCCCCGCCGCCCTGCGAGTAGCCCGCGGTCGCGACCGGGCCGTTGTCCGGCAGGTTCGCTTCGGGCAGGCGCTGCGCCGCGCGGATCGAGTCGAGGACGGCGTTGCCCTCCGCGACGCGGTTGACGTACGTGTGGACGCCGGGAGTGCCGAGGCCTTCGTAGTCGGTGACGACGACGCCGTAGCCGCGAAGCAGCAGTCCGGCGATGAAGGGGCCTTCGTACTCCATGCCCGCCGAGAGGGCTTTCGACGGCGCGCACTGGTCGCCGACGCCCTGCGTCCCGGCCGCGTAGCCGATGACCGGCCGTTCGCCCGCGCCGGTCCACGCCTTCTTCGGCGTGAGGACGGTGCCGGTCACGGCGTTGGCTTTGCCGTGGGTGTCGGTGCTGCGGTACATGATCCGCTGGACGTCCGCGTCGGCCTTGATGAGTTTCACCGGATCGACGTAGAACGTGGACGGTTCGTGCCGGATGATGTCGCCGGGAGCACCCGCGGGCAGTGGCGACGGGGGATCGTAGAAGGACGGGGCGGCGCCGGCCTGCGGTGCCCCGAAGGTCAGCAGGGCCGCGATGGTGGCCGCTGAGACGGCGGCGGACACACCGCGCCGGGATCCTGGACGCATGCTTGCTCCTCGTTGAGCACAAACATTTTCGACAGACGTGTCGAAAAAGAGAGTCAGTGAGGTGGCGCACAATGTCAAGCCCGGCGCCGCGAGGGAGACCCCGCAAACTCCCGATCGGCGAGCAACGCGCACGGGTGCTGAGTTCGGCCGCCGGGGTCTTCGCGGTGCACGGCGCGCAGGCCGCGACGATCGAGCAGATCGCCCGGCGCGCGGGCGTGTCGCGCCAGGCCGTCTACGAGCAGTTCGGCGATCGCACGACGTTGTTCGCCCAGGTCGTGGCGGATATCGAGGAGCGCGCCTTCGAGGCGATCGGCGCGCCCGCCCTCGACCTCTCCCAGCCCGAACTCCGGTCTTGGGCCCGCGCCAACTACGCCAACATGTTCGCCTTCGTCGCGGCGAATCCCGACGCGTTCCCCGTCCTGCGCGAGGCGGAGCGCATGGGCGAACCGGCCCTCACCCGCCTTCGGGAACGGCTGGCGGGCGTCTACACCGAAGCGAGCCGCCAGCGCTGGGCACGCCACGGCGTCGACTCCGGCCGCGCGGACAAGGCACTGGTCACGCTGTTCTTCGCGATGACCGAGGCACTCGTCCAGGCGAGCTGGGACGGTGAGCCGCCCGACGCGGACGCGCTCATCGACCTGCTCACCGAGTTCACCGTCGGCGGCGTCGTCCGCCTTCGGACCGCGGCCGCCGACGTGATGGAAAGACTGCGCTAAGCCGCGACGGCCTTCAGCGGCATCCCAGCTTCCTCGGCTACCGAAGCCAGGTCGGGCGACGAGACGACCCGGTTGCGGCCGTTGCGTTTCGCCGCGTAGACGGAGGCGTCGGCCGAGGCCATGACCTCGTCGATCGTGCGGCCGTCGAGCGGGAACGTCGCGACGCCGACCGATGCCGTCCGCTGCTCGATGACCACGGCGTTGCCCTCGTTGTCCTGGGTCTTGATGACCATTTCGCTGATCCGCTGCCGGATCCGCTCGGCGACCGCGACGGACTCCTGCTTCGAAGACGAGGTCAGGAGCACGACGAACTCCTCACCGCCGAAGCGGCCGGCGAGGTCCTGCGTCCGGGTTTCGGACTTGACCAGCGCCGCGACGCCCTTGAGCACGTCGTCGCCCGCCAGGTGGCCGTAGGTGTCGTTGATGCTCTTGAAGTGGTCGAGGTCGATCATCAGCGCGCCGAACTGGCCGTTCTCGCGCTCGGCGCGGGAGACCTCGCGGACGGCGCCCTGCTGCCAGGTCGTGGCGTTGAGCAGCTGGGTCTTCTGGTCGGTGGTGGCGAGCTGCTCCAGCTGCTTGATCAGCACCGAACGCTGCAGCAGGTACAGCGGCAGGAACACGAGCAGCACCAGCACCGGCTGATGCGGCAGGACGGCGAGCACGAGCGCGCCGATGCAGACCGTCGAGGCTTCGAGGATGTTGTCGTCCCAAGAGCCGAGGAGCGTCTGGACGGTCGCCTTCTTGGGTGCCGCGAAGTACAGGCCGGTGCCGGTGAAGACGGCGTTCATCAGGAAGAAGGCGAGGCTCGCGGCGCAGATCGACGTCACCGACGCCGTGTCGGCTCCGACGATCTGCACGGCCGCCCAAGCGGCGAACGCGGTCAGCGTCATCGATGTGGCGTTCGCCACAGTTCGGTGGGGGTTGACCGTGCGAAGGCCCGCCCAGCTGCGGTATCCGAGGTGAAGATAGATCACGGTTACGAGAAGCGCGGTCAACTGCGGCGGAAGCAGGATCGCGCCCGGAAGCACCCAGACCGAGGTCATGTTGATATGCGGGGTGACGCTCATGCTGCGCCGCTGGCGTTCGATCCGGCGGGTCGCCTCGGTGTGCGCGATGGCGAGTCCGGCGAGCAGGAAACACAGCAGGACCTGCGAAGACGTGATGGCGATGGATGCGGCGAAGACCCCCGTCAGTGCCAGCATCGTCGCGACGGACAGCCCGGTGTAGGCGATCCAGTTCGCAGGCCTCTTCCACAGCTCCCACGTCGCTACCGTGAGAGCCGAACGATGTCCAGCGCGTTCCTCCGATGTGATCATCTTTCCCCCTGACTCTTGCGTCATTCTCCGAAACCCCCTACTTACGCACAGCTTCTACCGACTTGCGGGCTGTCGACAAGCTCCCTAGGTGTGTACTTTTCTCTGAGAGGTCGAGGGAAAGGTGCCAGCGATGGCCGGTAGGGATCAGTGAACTGGGGCGCGCGCCAGACGTCCGCGCGATCGGGCCGGCGCGTGGAACACCTCAATGTTCTGCGCGTGCGGCGTCTTTTTCCTGCCACTTTTCCGGGTCGCGGCTGAGGGTCCGGAACCAGCTCAACGCGAGCGGGACGGTCAGCACCAATCCCGCAAGCCCGAAGACGCCGACGGTCGACTGAGGGCCGACCTGGTCCGCCAGGATGCCGCCGATCAGGGGACTCACGCCCATCGTCGTGGTCAATCCGGTGTTCGACAGCCCCATCACCTGTGCCCGGCTCTCGTCCGGCACGGCCAGCGTCAGTGACGCGGTCGCCTGCATCAGCGCCACCGTGCCGAAGCCGCCGCAGAAGACGAACAACACGATCGACGACAGCGGGCCCGGCTGCAGGAAGCACAGCAGCAGCGGGAGCGCGGTCAGCGCCGAAAGCGGCCCGATCAGTTTCGGTCTGACGTGCGCCGGCACCCAGCGCGAGTAGATGAACGCCCCGATCACGCTGCCGATCGGGTCGGCGGCCAGCAGCAGGCCGATGACCTCGGGGCCGCCGCCCGACGAGGCGACGTAGGGCGCCGCGATGCCCTCGTACACCGGCAGCAGGCCCATCAGCCAGGTGAACAGCAGCAAGGAGCGCAGCCCCGAGCTGGCGAAGACGATCTTCCCGCCCGAGCCGATCGACGCGAAGAACGACTTGCGCTTCTCGCCGGACGCCGCGGCCGGACGCGATTTCAGCCCGAGCCGGACGAACACCGCCGAGATCACGAAGGTGACCGCGTCCAGCGCGAGGGCGATATGGGGTTCGAGCGCGGTCAGCAGGAGCCCGCCGCCGGCGAAGCCCGCCAGCTGCGCGGATTGGACGGTCATGCTGCGGATCGCCATGCCGACGACGAACCGGTCGCCTTCGAGGATCTGCGGCAGCAGAGCCAGCTGGGCCGCCTTGAACGGCGGATTCAGCAGCGAGACGGCGCCGACGAGGACGCACAGGACCCAGAACGGCAGTACCGGGACCGCGACCAGCGCGATCAGCAAGGCCCGCAGCAGGTCGACGACCACCATCACGGTCCGCCGGGGGAACCGGTCCGCGAACCCGGTGAGGAAGATGCCGCCGAGCAGCGACGGCGCGTAGGTCAGCGCGTAGGTGAGACCGGTCAGGGTCGCGGAGCGGGTTTCGGTGAAGACGAGGACGGACAGGGCGACCCTGGCGAGTTGATCACCGAAGATCGAGAACAGCTCGGCGAACCAGAGCGAACGGAACTCGGCTACACCGAACACCTCTCGGTAAGTGACCCGTCCGGCCGAAGCCATGTTGCCCCCAATAGGGTCCTTATTACGCGACAAACTCGTGACCGAGAGTAACGCGGTCACGAGCTCGTCACGAAGCGTCATTCGTTCACGTAAGTGTCTCCTGACTGTTGGTGATTGGCTAGGTTCTTTCGCCGGGTTTCTGGAGTTGGAGATCTTTTTCGTGGAGGAACGATCGCCCGCGAAGATGTCCCGGTGACCGGTATCGCGGTCCAGGCCAGCGCTTTTGAGTCGTTTCGGGCTTTTCGCCGGGAAGAAGCGCACAGGACGGCGTCACCCGGGCCGGGGATGCCGCGTCGCGACGACGGCCCGCGCCTATCCCCGAGCCGCCTGGGGGCGAACGCGTTTCGACTCCGCTCAGCGACGGCCGGACGGATCGACGACGGTCGGTGCCGTCCGCCGAATGGATGACTTCTCGGCCATCCGGTGGAGTGAACGCTCAGCCGTCGACGGCGAGTACCTCGCGCGCCGAGGCCGCCTTCGCCGCGTCGCGTTTGGCGACCTCTTCCCGCACGATCGGGATGACGTGACGGCCGAAGTCGATGGTGTCGCCGAGCATGTCGTAACCGCGTGCGGAGAGGATGTCGACGCCGAGGTCGTAGTAGTCGAGCAGGGCCTGCGCGACGGTTTCGGGCGTGCCGACCAGGGCGTTGGAGTTGCCGGCGCCGCCGGTCGCGGCCGCCGTCGGCGTCCACAGCGCCCGGTCGAACCGTTCGCCCTCGGCCGCGACCGCGAGGAGCCGCTGCGAGCCGGTGTTCTCCGGGCTCGTGAGCGAATGCCGCCGGGTCAGCTGCCTGCCTCCGGCGGTCCGGGCCTTGATCGCGTCGACCGTGCGATACGCCTTCTCCCAGGCGAGTTCCTCAGTCGGCGCGATGATCGGGCGGAACGCGACCTGGATCCGCGGGACGTCGGTCCGCCCGGCGGCCTTCGCCGCGGCCTTGACCGACTCGATCTGCTCGGCGGTCTGCGCGAGGGGCTCGCCCCAGAGGCAGAAGATGTCCGCTTCGGCCCCTCCCGCCGCGTAGGCCGCCGGAGACGAGCCGCCGAAGGAGACGCCAGGACGTGGCTGTTGCACAGGACGGACATCGAGGACGAAGTCGGCGAAGCGGTAGTGCTCGCCTTCGTGATCGAAAGGCTCTTCGGATGTCCAAGCCTGCTTCACGATCTGGATGTACTCGCGAGTGCGCGAATAGCGCTCGTCCTTGGTGAGGTAGTCGCCTTCGCGCTGTTGCTCGTGATCGCTGCCGCCGGTGATGAAGTGGACCGTGAGCTTCCCGTCCGAGAGCTGGTCCAGCGTGGCGAACGTCTTCGCGGCGAAGGTCGGGTACGAGACGTTCGGCCGGTGCGCCAGCAGGATCTGGAGCTTGTCGAGCTTCGCCGCGACGTACGCGGCCGCCTGCGCCGGATCCGGACCGCTGGAGCCGTACGCGAACAGCACCCGGTCCCAGCCGAATTCCTCGTGTGCCCGCGCGAGGCGCAGTGTGTAGTCCTTGTCGAAGACGCCGCCCGAGCGCGGCTGTGTCTCCGAACCGTCGTTGGTGCCTCCGATACCCAGGAATTCGACCGGCATCGTCCGTCCCTCTCGTCCGTGTCCCCCTTCCCGACGAGTACGCGTCGATTCCTCGCCGTGGCAACGAGTTCCGCTCCTTGAGAAGGCGCACGCGGCCCGGAATCCCGGCGTAGCTTCGGCTTCGTGAGTACCGCAGACCGTCCCTACGTGCTCGCGGTGGTCGGCGCCGGTCCACGTGGGGTGGGCGTGCTCGAACGGCTCGGCGCCAACGCCGCCGAACTCCTCGGCGCGCGGCGCCTGGTGGTGCATCTCGTCGATCCCTTTCCCGCCGGAGCGGGAAGGGTGTGGCGGTACGAGCAGTCGCCGCTGCTGCGGATGAACTCCATGCCCGAGGACGTCACCGTGTTCACCGACGACACGGTGAAGATCGACGGGCCGATCCGCCCGGGGCCTTCGCTGATCGAGTGGGCGCGGCTGGTCCGAGCGGGCAAGCTCGACGCCGAGGTCGGCGAAGGCCTGCGCGCCGAACTCGAGGCGCTGCAAAGCGATCACTTCCCGACTCGACGGCTGCAGAGCGCGTACCTCACCTGGTTCCACCGCGAGGTCCGCGCCGGGCTGCCGGCCGGGATCGAGGTCGTCGAGCACCGGACCCGCGCGGTGCGGCTCGAAGACGGCGATCCGCAGACGCTCTGGCTGGAAGACCGGGCGGAACCCCTCGCCGTGGACGCGGTCCTGTTCACCGTCGGGCATCTCGACGCCGAACCGGACGACCGCGAGACCGAACTGGTGGACTTCGCCGCCCGGAACGACCTCGCCTACTACCCCGCCGGCTACACCGCCGACGTCGACTATTCGGCGATCGGACCGGGAGAAACCGTGCTGGTGCGCGGATTCGGCCTC
Organism: Amycolatopsis sp. NPDC102389; assembly: GCF_044765885.1. Classification (NCBI taxonomy): domain Bacteria; kingdom Bacillati; phylum Actinomycetota; class Actinomycetes; order Pseudonocardiales; family Pseudonocardiaceae; genus Amycolatopsis; species Amycolatopsis sp. NPDC102389. Next base: position 24,394 of record NZ_JBIWKX010000036.1, on the reverse strand, counting down.
GCGTTCGTCGATCTGATGCTGCTGCTGACCGAAGGCCGCGGCGGCCGGTTCGAAGAACAGGCCTGCGGTGGGCTGAAGTACCACCCCAGCGGTGCCGAGCCCGTGTTGCACGTCGGTTCGCGCCGTGGCGTGCCGTACCACTCGAAGATCGGCTACCGGCTGCGCGGGAAACCGTTGCAGCTGCCCAAATTCTTCGATACCCACGCGATAGCGAAGCTCTGCGCGGTGCCGGGCCGGATCGATTTCCGCCGCGACGTCTGGCCGCTGATCTCGAAGGAGATCGCGTGGGCGTACTACAGCGAGCTGTTCACCGCGCATCCCGAGCGGGTGCGGATGGATTTCGCCGTCTTCGCCGACGCTTTCGCGGACGCCGCGCCCGGCGAGCTCGACGCGCTGGTGGCGCGGGCGGTTCCGGCGCCGGACGATCGGCTCGATCTCGGCAGGCTCGACCGGCCGATGACGGGCGCCGAATTCGGCACCGCCGAGGAGTACGGCAAAGAGTTGCGCGAGTACGTCGAGGCAGACCTGGGCCGCCGGGCGGACTCCGAGTACAGCGCGGATCTGGGTGCGTTCATGGCGCTGCTTTCCGTGATGGGACAGCTTCCGGCGCTGCTGCAGACCGGACGGCTGGACGCGGCGTCACAACTGTCCGATTTGGACGGTTGGTTTCTCGGCTTCTTCTCCTACTTCGCCAGCGGGCCGCCGCCGCGACGGCTCGAAGAACTGCTCGCGCTTCAGGAAGCAGGCATCGTTTCCTTCCTGGGCGCCGAAATGCGCGTGTCGGCCGATGATGAGCGCCGGGCCTTCGTCGCCTCCGGTGCTAGCTTCCCCGGCGAGACCGAAGCGCGGACCCTTGTCGAGGCGCGGCTGCCCGAGCCGAGTGTCGCGAGGGCGTCCGATGTCCTTTTGCGACAGTTGCGTGACAGCGGCGCGCTCGGCGAAGAAGCCGTGCTCGACCCGGTCACCGGCGACAGGCTGCTCGCCGGCCGTATCCACACCCGCGTCTCCGACGGCCGGATGCTCGACGGCGAGGGGCGTCCGCATCCGCGCCGGTTCGCGCTCGGCCCGCATACCTCGGCGCGGTCGGCCGGGGCGTTCACCCGGCCGCGGACCAACGCGCTCCCGTTCCGGCAGAACGACGTCGTCGCGCGGGAGATCCTGAGGCTGATCACTTAGCGAACTCCTCCAGCCGCCGGACGACCTCCGACGGCGCGGGCATGGCGGCGATCTCGTGCCGGGCTCTGGCCGCCACCTCGCGCACGCGGGCGTCGTCGAGGAGGGTCTTGGCCCTCTCCTCGACGGCGTCCGCGGTCACCGCGTCGCCGACCAGCGCCCGCCCGGCGTTGGCCGTCTCCAGCACTTCGGCGTTCACGAACTGATCCGCGCCCTGCGGCAGCACCAGTTGCGGCAGGCCCGCGGAAAGCGCGCCGAGCACGGTCCCGGTTCCGCCGTGGTGCACCACGAGATCCGCGCGCGGCAGGACTTCGGACTGCGGAACGAACCCGGTGACGTGGACGTTCGGCGGCAGGTCACCGAGTTCGCCGGGGTCGCCGGGACCGCGCGCGACCAGGACGTCGACCGGCAGCCGCGCGAGGCCGTCGATCGCCGCGCGCAGCACCCCGGTGGCACCGAAGGCGACGGTGCCGAGCGTCAGGTAGACGAGAGGCCGGTCGCGCCCGTCGAGCCAGGACGGCACCGTGCCCGGCTCGTTCCACGGCACCGGCCGGAGCCGGAAGACCGTCGGCAGCGCGGTGAGCTCCGGATCGCGGACGACGTCCGGCCACACGTCGATCGCGGCGTCGCCCAGCATCAGGTTGGCAGGCGGACTCCCGTCCCACAGCGGGGCGAACCGGTCCGCGGCGGCGGCCATCAGCTCGACGGGCATCGAGCGGCCGATCACGTGGGAAACCACCGGGATCCCGGCCCGGCGGGCGGCGGCCGACGCGCCGACGTCGCTCATCTCGTAGACGACCAGATCAGGCCGGAGCACGGGGAGCAGCGGCGTCAGATCGGCGATCGTGGCGCGCGGCAGGATCTCGGCGAAGGTGGTGAGGATGGCTTCCAGCGGGTCCCCGCTGGCTCCCTCACCGGCGTCCCGGATCGAGATCCCGACCTCGTGCGCGTCGAAACCGAGCCCGCGGACCTTGTCCAGGAACGTGGCGCCGGTCCCGAAGACCACTTCGTGCCCGGCGTCGCGGGCGGCGATCGCCAACGGCATCAACGGGTACAGGTGGCCGTAAGCCGGGCGGCACGTGAAAAGGATGCGCACCTCTTCAAAGGTACTAGCCCTCCCACACCCTCGAGGGCAGTTCTTTCCGCACGATCGGGACGACGTCGGAGGCGAAGAGCTCCAGGACCTCCCGTGCTTCGCCGGATTTCAGGCCGTCCACCGAGACCGCCTGCACCTCGTGCCCGAACGACGCGTGGTAGTCGCCGATCTTGTCGATCACCTGTTCCGGGCTCCCGACGAGCGCGGAACCTCCGGTGATCTTGTCCTCCAGCGTGGTGAACTCCGATTTGTTGTGCTGGTACGCGGGCGTCCGCATCAGCGCTTCGAAGTACGGCCGGTAGCCGTCCAGCGCCTCCTGCGAGGTCTTGGCGACGTACAGTCCGCCCGCGCCGGAACCGACGAGCGCGTCCGCCGGGTCGTGGCCGTACTCCGCCCACCGCCGCCGGTAATGGTCGATCAGGTCGGCGTACTTCTTCTTGGGGTGGAAACCGTTCGCGGTGAACAGCGGATCGCCGAACTTCGCCGCCAGCTCGGTCGACTCGGTACTCGACGCGCTCCCGTGCCAGATCCGCGGCCGGACGGAGAATGGTCGCGGCTGCGTCGTGACATCGGTCAGCGGCGCGCGGAACTCGCCTTCCCACGTCACGCCCACTTCCAGGAAGAGACGGCGCAGCAGGGCGAATTTCTCCGCCTGATACTCCCACTGCCGGTCCTCTTCGAGGCCGAACAGCGGGAAATGCCGGGGATCGTTGCCCTTCCCGATCATGAGTTCCAGCCGCCCGCCGGAAAGCTGGTCGAGCGTCGCGTAGTCCTCGGCGACGCGGACCGGGTCGAGCACGCTGATCACGGTCAAGGTGGTCAGCAGCCGGACACGCCGCGTGCGTTCGGCCACCGCGGCCAGGATCACCGGCGGCGCGGAGGAAAGGAACGGTTCCCCGTGCCGCTCGCCGACGCCGTACGCGTCGAAGCCCAGCTCCTCGGCGAAGATCGCCTCGTCGACGACTCGGCGCAGGCGTTCGTGCTGGGTCGGTGTCTCCCCGGTCGCCGGGTCGGGATGATTCGCGACTAGGGAGAAGAGCCCGAATTTCATCGTGCCTCCAACGGTTTCCGGCCCGGGATCGCGGCGAGCAGCTCCCGGGTGTAGTCCGCGCTCGGCCGTTCTAGAACGTCCTGGGCGGGGCCGAGTTCGACGAGTTCGCCGCCGCGCAGCACGCCGACGGTGTCCGCGATCTGCCGGACCACGGCGAGATCGTGCGAAATGAACAGGTACGTCAGGCCGAGTTCGTCCTGAAGGTCGGCTAGCAGCCGCAGAATCTGCGCCTGCACCGAAACGTCCAGCGCGGACACGGGTTCGTCGGCCACGATCAGCGACGGGCGCAGCGCGAGCGCCCGCGCGATGGCCGCGCGTTGCCGCTGCCCGCCGGACAGCTCGGCGGGTTTGCGCTTCAGCACCGAAGACGGCAGGGCGACCTGGTCGACGAGCTCCGCCGCCCGCGCGCGGCGTTCCGCTTTCGTGCCGACACCGAAGGCCCGCAGTGGTTCGGCGATGACGTCTTCGATGCTGAACTTCGGGTTCAGCGACGCGTACGGGTTCTGGTACACCAGCTGGAACCGGCGTCGCAGCAGCCGCAGTTCCTCGCCGCGCAGCGATGTGATGTCCCGGCCGTCGAACTCGACCACGCCGTCGGTCGGCGTCTCCAGCCGCAGGATCATCCGCGCGGTGGTCGACTTGCCGGACCCGGATTCGCCGACCAGTGCGAGTGTCCGGCCGCGGGCGATGTCGAACGAAACGCCGTCTACCGCACGGACGGTCCCGAAGGTCTTCCCGAGGTCGCGGACCGAGACCAGGACGTCGGACGACGGTGGTTTCGGCTCCCGCAGCGGAGTGTCGGACAGGCTCGGCGCGGCGGCGAGCAGGTCTTGGGTGTACTTCTGGGCGGGCGCAGCGAGGATCTCGCCGGTGGTTCCTTCTTCGATCACGCTTCCCTGGGACAGCACCACGATCCGCGACGCCCGATCGGACGCGACACCGAGGTCGTGGGTGATCAGCAGGACGGCGGTGCCCGCTTCGGCGGCGAGTTCTTCGAGGTGGTCGAGGATCTGCCGCTGCACGGTGACGTCGAGCGCGCTGGTCGGCTCGTCGGCGATGATGAGTTTCGGCCGTCCGGCGAGCGCGGCGGCGATCAGCGCGCGTTGCCGGAGCCCGCCGGACAGCTCGTGCGGATACTGCCGCGCCCGTGTCTCCGGATCGGCGATCCCGGCCTTGCGCAGCAGCTCCACCGCCTCCGCGCCCGCGCTTCGTTTGTCCGCGAGGCCGTGGATCAGCAGCACCTCGGCGACCTGATCACCGATCCGGTGCACGGGGTTGAGCGAGACCGTCGGATCCTGGGGGACCAGGGCGATCTCGCGGCCGCGCACCGAACGCCAGGCGCGGTCGGAGAGTTTCGTGAGGTCGCGGCCGTCGAAGGTGATCTCGCCGCGGTCGATCCGCCCGCCACGCGGCAGCAGCCCGATCGCCGCGTGCGCCGTCGTGCTCTTGCCGGAGCCGGACTCGCCGACCACGGCCACGATCTGTCCCTTGTGGACAGACAGCGAGACGCCGTCCACGGCGGGTACGGACTTGTACGAAACCGCGAGATCGCGGATGGTCAGCAGTTCGCTCACCGCACGTCTCCTTCGATCGCTCTGGACAGCCGGTTCGCGGACAGCACCACCGCCGCGACGGTGAGCCCGGGGAAGGTCGTCATCCACCAGGCGGTGGCGAGGAAGCCGCGCCCGCCCGCCACCAGCGAGCCCCACTCCGGAGTCGGCGGGGTGGCGCCGTAGCCGAGGAAGCTCAGCGCGGACACCTCCAGCACGGCGGTGCCGAAGGTGAGCGTCGCGAGCGCGAGCACCGGGCCGAGCGCGTTGGGCAGCACGTGCCGTCCGAGCACCCCGGTCCAGCGCACCCCTCCCGCACGGGCCGCCTCGACGAACACGCCGTTGCGGACACGCAGTACTTCGGCTCGCATCAGCCGGGCGAACTGCGCGAGATTCGCGACGCCGACGGCGATCGCGACGTTGGTCGTGCCGAAGCCGAGCGCCGTGACCAGCGCCAGCGACAGCAGGATCGACGGGATCGCCAGCAGCACGTCGACGCAGCGCATGATCGCCGAATCGAGGGCACCGCCCCGGAATCCGGCAAGGAGGCCGAGCGCGGACCCGGCGGCGAGCGCGACGACGACGGCGATCACGGTCGCCTGCAACGAAAGCGCGGCACCGTGGACCACCCGCGCGAAGATGTCCCGCCCGGTTTCGTCGGTGCCGAAGAGATGACCGAACGAGGGGCCCCGCATCTTTTCCGCGGGGACGCCGGCGAGCGGGTCCTGTCCGGTGAAGAGGCCGGGGGCGACCGCCGCCAGCAGGGCGAAGGCCAGCACGGCGATCGCGAGGATCAGGCCCGGCTTTCGCCGGGTGTGCACGAGAACGTCAGGCATCGGCCGTCTCCCGGTGTCGGATCCGCGGGTCCAGCAGCGGATAGAGAAGGTCGACTAGCAGGTTGATGACGACGAACACCAGCGCGGCGAGCACGATCACCGCCTGTACCACCGGAATGTCCTGCGCGGTGACCGCCGACGACGTCACGCGGCCGAGTCCGTCGCGGGAGAACACCGTCTCGGTGATCACCGACCCCGCGATCAGGTTCCCGGCGACGACCCCGGCGATGGTGAGCGTGGGTACCGCCGCGTTGCGCAACAGATGTCCGAAGTGGACTCTCGTCCGGCTCGCGCCCTTCGCCAGCGCGATCTCGGCATACGGCTCGGCGAGTTGCGTGCGGAGGCTCTTCGCCAGCACCTGCCCGATGATCGCGCCGGTCGGGATGGCGAGCGTGATCGCGGGCAGGATCAGCGACTCGAAGCCGTTCGCACCCAGCGCGGGCAGAAGCTTGAGCTGGAAGGAGAAGAACTGGATGAGCAGCAGCCCGACCCAGAACGGCGGCAGCGAGATCCCCAGCGGCGGCAACGCGAGCAGGAGGTTGCCCAGCCAGCGATGCCGGGTGAGGGTGCCGGCGAACGCTATGCCGCCGCCGAACAGGATCGCCAGTACCAGCGCGAATCCGGTCACCGCGAGGGTCGGCGGCAGCGCCGAGACGACCATGTTCGTGGCGTCGTCCCCGGTGGCGATCGAGCGGCCGAAATCCCCCTGCAGTGCCGCGACCAGCCGCTTTCCGTACTGCAGCGGCAACGGGTCGTCGAATCCGTACTCCGCCTTCGCCGCGGCCAGTTGTTCCGGCGTCACCGAAAGACCGGCCTCGCCCCCGCCGAGCTTCGCGCTGACCGCGTCGCCCGGCAGGAGGTAGAGGATCACGAACGACACGGTGAACGCGGCCCACAGGACGAAGACCGCCTGCAGGATCCGCCGGAGCAGATACCGTGTCACGACCCGGACACCCAGGCGTCGAACAGCTGAAGCCGTGACGACGCCTCGAATCCGACGCCGTGCGCGTTCGGCCCGTGCGCCAGCACCTGCGTCAGCTCGAACACCGGCGCCGAGTAGCCGTGCTCGATGATCGCGCGCTGCGCCTGTTCGGCCGCGGGCTTCCGCTTCGCCGGGTCCACAGTGGACGACTGCGTGTCGAGCGGCGCGTCGACCGGGTTGTCAGCGGGCAGCTTGCTGCGGTTGTTCGCCTTGGTGGAGAACAGGTTGCGCAGGATGTCCGGGTCAGCGCGGGTGGTGTTGTACCAGAGGTACTCGTAGTTCCCGCTCTGCGTGATCTGCACGCTCTCGGCCGTGGTCCGCTGTTCGATCTGGAGGTCGAAGCCGATCTTGCGCAACTGCTGCTGGACGAGTTCGAGCACGCTCTTGTTCTGATTGAACACCAGGGAGAAGACGACCTTCGCGGTCAGCCGCTGCCCGTTCTTGGTGCGGATCCCGTCCGGCCCGGGGACCCAGCCCGCACTTTCCAGTAGCGCCGTGGCGCCGGCCGGATCATAGGCGAGCAGCGGGGAAAGGTCGGCGTAGAACGGCGTCGCCGAGCCGAGGATGCTGGTCGCGGGCTTGTAGTTCGGCGTCAGGACGGTGTTCGTGATCTCGGGCCGGTTGATGCCCTTGACCACCGCCTGGCGGACTTTCTCGTCGGTGAGCACGCCTTTCGTGACGTTGGCGTGCAGGTTGAACACGACGCCGGGATTCGGCCGGGTCGGCTCGGTGAACCCGTTGCCGGTGAACTGCGGTTCGTCGACCGGCTGGACGTCGGTGATGGCGTCGAGCTGCGCGGACGCGAGACTTCCGGTGCGCACAACTGGTTCCGGCACGATCTTGTAGGCGATCTTGTCGAGGTACGCCTCACCCTGGTGCTTGAACAGCGACGAACCCCAGCTGTAGCCCTTGCGTTTGGCGAGGACGATTTCCTGATTCTGCTTCAGGCTCTCGAAAACGAACGGGCCGGAGCCGATCAGGCCGTCGCCCTGGCAACGTTGATCAGCTGTCTTCCGGTACGCGGCGGGCGCGAGGACGCCGAGCGACATCGTCGAGCTGGCTTGCAGGAACTGGGCGCTGGGAACGGAGAACTCGATCTTGACCGTCTTCGGGTCGACGACCGTCGTTCCCTTGTAGACGGCCAGATAGCCGGAGCCGAGCTGCGATTTCGGGCCGAGCGCCTTGATCGCGTCGAAGCTCGTCTTGACCGCGGCGGCGTCGACCGGGCTGCCGTCGGAGAAGGTCGCGCCGTCGCGCAGATGGAAGGTGAACGCGGTCGAATCCGCGTTGCTCTCCCATTTTTCGGCCAGCCACGGCTTGATCTCACCGGTGGCCGGATCCTGGTCGGTCAGCGAATCGACCAGCTGGCGGCCGACGTTGAGCGAAGCGTTGGTGCCGACCTGTTGCGGGTCGACGCAGTCCGGGCTCGACGAGATCCCGAGGCGCAGCGTGCCACCGGGTTTGGGCGGCCCGGCGTCCGCGCCCGTCGAACCGCCGGCGGAGGAGCAGGCGGTGACGGCGAGTGCGATGAGCGCGAGTAAGGAAGTGGCGGCGGTACGGGACACCGGGTGGCCTCCAGCGTGGGGAACGGGGCGCTTTTGCTTGCGCCTACCCGATTCACGCTAATCACGCCCTTGAGGCCCGCCCACATACTGAGCCCGGCTCCCAGCCCGCGAAACGTCCCACCTTTTCGCTTGACAGCCCCGAAAGTCCGTGAAGGCCTCCTTCCCTACCCTCAAGGTAGTGAAGGAGGCCTTCACGGAACGACCAGGACTAGCAGCGGTTGAGCATGTCCGTCAGCGCGGTCTTCTCCGCCGACTTGATGGTGAGCTTGTACTTGTACTTCACCGTGGTCCACATCTTCGCGTAGGTGCACCAGTAGCCGACCGTCGGCGGCTTCCAGGCGTCCGGCGACTTGTCGCCCTTCTCCTGATTGACGTTGTCGGTGACGGCGATCAGCTGCGGCGCGCTGAGATCGTTCGCGAACGCCTGCCGCTGCGCGGTGGTCCACGACGAAGCGCCGGTGCGCCACGCGGCGGCCAGCGGGACGACGTGGTCGATGTCCACATCGGACGCCGCGGTCCAGGTGGCGCCGTCGTACGGGCTGGACCAGCTGCCGGAGACGGCGGCGCAACTGCTGTCCTGCTGGACGTTCGTGCCGTCCCGCTTCAGCACGACCTCGCGGGTGTTGCAGCTGTTGCCCTGGTCGGCCCAATGCGGGAACTTGTCGCGGCTGTACCCGGTCGACGAACCGTCCGGCTTGACGGTCAACGCGGCGAGCTGAGTCTTGGCGGTCGAGGCCGACGGGATGCCCGGGGGCGTCGCTTCGGCGACACCCACCACGCCCGCGGAGACGATCGCCGAGACGGCGAGAACGGTGAAGGAGCGACGAACAGCAAGCGCAGTTGGCATATTGCTGCCTCCGTGTCAGGTTTGGGGACCTGGTCACCATGCGGCACGGATATGACCCACGCAACACCATCGGATGACACTCTGCTGGCTATTCGTGAACGGAGGGTGTCACGCGCAGGTAGGACGGGGTGTACGCAGCCGAAAAATCTTCGGAAAGTCCAGCTGAAGGTTCTGAGCCGAACGGGTTAGTCCAGGCCGCGGACCAGCCTGAGGTCCTCCGTGTGCCGGTACCAGGTCCACCGGCTCATGGCGCGCGGGTGGGCGACGCCGTCGCTGCTCGGCCGCGTCGGGATGCAGCCGAGCTGGAACGCCCGCGCGTACTGCGTCGAAGGCCGCTTGAACAGCGTCCCCTTGGTCACCCGGACCATCAATCCCGGGCCGCTCGTGTCCGGCTCGACCTCGATCGAACGCGCGGGCCCGCGCAGGACGGTGTGCTCGTCGCAGTAGGCCACCCCGCGGATCATCCCGATCACCCCGCGCCCGACCAGCACCCCGCCGGTGTCGTCGCGGATCAACGGTACCGGGTCGACCTCGCCCCGCAACGCGAGCGAGAGGGCGCGCAGCGGCTGCGTCGGCAGGCTCCAGATGCGGGCGACGTCGGAGTCCGGCGAGGAAGGCACGAAGCCGAGCGACACGCCCGAGAGCTGTTCTTTTCGTAACAGCCGGAGCGCGACCGCCGCGAGGTCGGCGTCGGTGCCCGCGACCACCAGGTGATCGTGTTCCCCCAGCAAGGGGTCGATATCCGCCTTGCCAGGGCGGCTCGGAACGCGCACCATTTCGACGTCGTCGATCTCCGGGAGTGTGGGCTCGCCCTCGGGACAGACCACCACTATTCCGCGCACCCGAAGGCCCTCCGTTACGCTCATGCACCGGCATTTACCAGCGCCAAACCACAAGTCGCCGAACACCTGGAGTGTCACATGCCGGCCATCGTGCTGATCGGGGCCCAATGGGGGGACGAGGGCAAGGGCAAGGCCACCGACCTGCTCGGCGACCGCGTCCAGTGGATCGTGCGTTACCAAGGCGGTAACAACGCGGGCCACACCGTAGTCCTTCCCGACGGGCAGAACTTCGCCCTCCACCTGATCCCGTCCGGGATCCTCACGCCGGGCGTCACCAACGTCATCGGCAACGGCGTCGTCATCGACCCGGGCGTGCTGCTCGACGAACTCGCCGGGCTGGAAGAACGCGACGTCGACACCAGCAAGCTGCTGATCTCCGCCGACGCGCATTTGATCATGCCGTACCACGTGGCGATCGATAAGGTCACCGAGCGTTACCTCGGCAGCCGCAAGATCGGCACCACCGGCCGCGGTATCGGCCCCTGCTACCAGGACAAGATCGCCCGCGTCGGCGTCCGCGTGCAGGACCTGCTCGACGAGAAGATCTTCCGGCAGAAGGTCGAGTCGGCACTGGAGTTCAAGAACCAGGTGCTGGTCAAGGTCTACAACCGCAAGGCACTGGACGCGAACCAGGTCGCCGACGAGGTGCTGGCCGCGGGTGAGAAGTTCGCGCACCGCATCGCCGACACGCGCCTGCAGCTCAACCAGGCCCTCGAACGCGGCGAGACCGTGCTGCTCGAAGGCTCGCAGGGCACCCTGCTCGACGTCGACCACGGCACGTATCCGTTCGTGACGTCGTCGAACCCCACCTCCGGCGGCGCGAGCGCGGGTTCGGGCATCGGCCCCGGCAAGATCGACACCGTGCTGGGCATCCTCAAGGCCTACACCACCCGCGTCGGCTCCGGCCCGTTCCCGACCGAGCTGGACGACGAGTCCGGCGAGTACCTGCGCAAGCAGGGCGGCGAGTTCGGCGTCACCACCGGCCGCTCGCGGCGCACCGGCTGGTTCGACGCGGTCATCGCGCGCTACGCGGTGCGGGTCAACGGCATCACCGACTACTTCCTCACCAAGCTGGACGTGCTGTCCGGGCTGGAGAAGGTGCCGGTGTGCGTCGGCTACGAGGTCGACGGGTTCCGCACGTACGACATGCCGATGACGCAGACCGACGTGCACCACGCGCTGCCGATCTACGAAGAGCTGCCGGGCTGGTTCGAGGACATCTCGGGCTGCCGCACCTTCGAAGAGCTGCCGGCGAACGCACGGGCTTACGTCGAGCGGCTCGAAGAGCTCTCGGGCGCGCGGATCTCGGCGATCGGCGTCGGGCCGGGCCGGGAGCAGACCATCGTGCGGCACGACTCACGCGAGCGAGGTCTTCACCGGCGTCGGGTTCCGGAACAGGTCCAGCACCGGGCAGTGCTCGTCCACCTGCCGCTTCAGGTCCTCGTAGACCTCCGCCCCGGCGGGCCCGCTCAGCTCCACCGAGACCCGCACGTCGCCGAAGCCGGGGCGAGTCTCCGAGAACCCGAAGAACCCGTGCAGGTCGATGTCGCCGTCCACGGTCACCTTCACGCCTTCGAGCGGCACACCGAGCTTCGCCGCCCAGAACTGGTACGTGATCACCTGGCACGAGCCCAGCGCGGCCAGCGCGTACTCGACCGGGTTCGCCGCCGTGTCGGTGCCGCCGAGCGCGGCGGGCTCGTCGACGGCGAACGAGTGATCGCGCACTCGCACGTCCACTCGCGTCGCGGTCCCGGGGTTCAGCGCGTTGGCGACGCTGAACGAGACGGCGGCGTTGCGCGGGTCGGCGTCGACGGCGGTCTTGGTTCCTTCGATGACATCGGTCAGCGACATCGGGTCTCTCCAGGATCGAGGTGTCGGACGCCGCCCAGGGTGGGCCACCACCGGGCGCCGCGCTCGTGATCTCACCTGGTGAACCGCGAAATATCCTTTCGACAGCGCGGTTAGCGTTGAACATGACCATCGGAGTGGCACTCCCGTCCGGGGACACCGCGGACGCCGTCAACATCGTCGACGAACTCATCACCCAGACCCGTCAGGCCGCCGACGCGGGCTTGACGTCCGTCTGGTTCTCGCAGCAGATGGAGCACGACGCGATCACCGTCGCCGCCCTAGCCGGCCGCGCCGTCCCGGGGATCACCGTCGGGACCGGCGTCGTCCCGATCTACCCGCGGCATCCGTTGCTGATCACCGGTCTCGCGCAGACGGCGCAGGCCGCCACCGGGGGCCGGTTCGTCCTCGGCCTGGGAACCGGCGCGAAGAACTGGCTCGAACCGGCGTACGGCATCGAGTACCCGTCGCCGATCAAGCACCTTCGTGAGTACCTCACGATCCTTCGCCAGGTACTCAGCGGCGGCGAAGTCGACTTCCACGGCGAGACGGTCCGGGCGCATGCCAAGGGCTTCGCGGCTTCGCTGTCCGTCGCGGGGTCTTCGGACATCCCGGTGATCATCGCCGCGATGGGACGGCAGGCACTGCGCGTCACCGGCGAGCTCGCCGACGGCACGATCCCGTTCCTCGCCGGGCCGAAGGCCCTTTCCGAGCTGATCGTCCCGGAGATCACCAAGGCCGCCGCCGGCCGTCCGGCGCCGCGGATCATCGCGATGGTCCCGGTCGTCGTGACCGAGGATCCCGACGCCGTCCGCGCCCAGGTCGACCGGCAATACGCGTTCTTCCGGGACATCCCCTCCTATCGCGCGGTCTTCGACGCCCAGGGCGTGGATTCCGCCGGTGAGCTGGTGATCGCGGGGGACGAGGAGACCGTCGCGGCCGAGATCCGGCGGTACTTCGACGCCGGGGCGACCGAGGTCGTCGCGACCCAGAGCGGGATCCGGAACGCGGAAGAACGGCTCCGCACCTGGCACGTGCTCGGAGACCTCGTGAAGCGCTGATTCCCACGACAGGAAAGGGGCGTTCAGGACATTCATCGTCCTGAACGCCCCTTTCATGGCGTTCAGGGGCCCAGTGGCCTTGCTCACAGCGTTCGTATTGTGCATACTCGTGCGCATTGCGAACACAGCTGGAGGTCCCCATGTCCCCTGCCGCGGCCCGTTCGTGGGTGGTTCCACTCGCCTGGACGGCGGTACTGCTCGACGGATTCGACCTGGTCGTCCTGGGCACGGTGCTGCCCGCGCTGCTCCGTGACCACGTCTGGGGGCTGACGCCGGGCACGGCGTCGGTGATCTCGACGGTCGGCCTGATCGGCATGACGATCGGCGCGCTGGCGATCGGCACGATCACCGACGTCATCGGCCGCCGGAAGGCGCTGATCATCGCGGTCACCGCCTTCTCGGCGTTCACCGCGCTCTGCGCGATCTCACCGTCGGCGTTCGTCTTCGGCCTGCTGCGCTTCCTCGCCGGCCTGGGCCTCGGCGGCTGCCTGCCGACGGCGATCGCGCTGGTCACCGAGTACGCCCGCAAGGGGAAGGGCGGCAGCGCGACCACCACGGTGATGACCGGCTATCACGTCGGCGCGGTGCTCACCGCCCTGCTCGGCATCTGGCTGATCCAGCCGCTCGGCTGGCGCGCGATGTTCGTCGCGGGCGCGCTGCCCGCGCTCGTGCTGGTGCCGCTGATGATCAAGTACCTGCCGGAATCCGAATCCTTCGAGCGGGCGCGGGAGACGCAGGAGAAGTCGGCGACGGAAGTCGTCGGCGGGCTGTTCCGCGGCGGGCTGCTGCGCGCCACCATCGCGTTCTGGGTGACGTCGTTCATGGGGTTGCTGCTGGTCTACGGGCTCAACACCTGGCTGCCGGAGATCATGCGCCAAGCCGGGTATCCGTTGGGCGCGGCGCTGGGCCTGCTGCTCACGCTGAACCTCGGGGGCGTGGTCGGCCTGCTCGTCGCCGGCCGGGTGGCGGACAAGGTGGGCGTGCGGCCGGCAGTGATCTTCTGGTTCCTCGGGGCGGCGGTGTTCCTGGCCCTGCTGAGCGTGAAGCTGCCCGCTGTCGGCCTGTACGTGGCCGTGTTCCTCACCGGCGGTTTCGTGTTCAGCGCGCAGGTGCTCGTGTACGCCTACATCGGCAAGACGTACCCGGACGTCATACGTGCCACCGGTATCGGCTGGGCGGCGGGTGTGGGCCGGGTCGGCGCGATCTGCGGCCCGATCCTCGGCGGCGCGCTGCTGAGCGCCGGGATCGCGTATCCGTGGGGTTTCTACGCCTTCGCCGGTGTCGGCGCGTTGGGAGCGGCCGCGGTGACCGGAGTCCGCGCCGGCCGCTCCCGGGAGAACGCCGCCGCTACCCCAGTTCCTTGAGTTCCTTTTCCACGGCGGCGAGTTCTTCTTCCGAACCCTGCACCTTCGGGCCCGTGAACCACTTGCGTGCCGAGGCGAACCACCACACCGCCGCACCACCGAGTACGACGAGGAAGGCGATGGGCGTGTAGTTGAAACTGTCGATGGTGACCGGTGATCCCTGCGGAAGCATGAACAGCACGAAGATGAAGCACACCCACACGGTCGCGATGGTCCCGATGAGCTTGCCCCAGCGGCCGAGGTTCCACGGTCCGGGTTCGAAGTCGTCGCCCTTGCGCACCCGCAGGAACACCGGGATCACGTAGGCCACGTAAAGGCCGACGACGGCGATCGAGGTCACCGCCGCGTAGGCGGTCGCGCTCCACAGGTACGGCAGGGCGAGCAGGAGCGCGCCGCCCGCGGCCAGCCACACCGCGTTGGTCGGTGTCTGGGTGCGCTTGTTGATGCGGTGCCAGAACTTCGAACCCGGGATCGCGCCGTCGCGGGCGAAGGCGTAGATCATCCGCGAGTTCGCGGTCACCGACGCCATCCCGCAGAACAGCTGCGCCCCGATGCAGATCAGCAACAGGAGCTTGCCGGTCGTCGCGCCGGTCGCGTCGATGAAGATCTGCGCGGGCGGCACCCCGGTTTCGGAGCCGACGGCGCCTTCGTAGTCCTGGATGGCGAAGGTGAGGCCGATCAGCAGGATCCACCCGGCGACCAGGGAGACGAGGATCGAGTTGATGATGCCGCGCGGTCCGGCCTTCGCCGCGTTCTTGGTCTCCTCGGTCATATGCGCCGAGGCGTCGTAGCCGGTCAGCGTGTACTGCGCGACAAGGAGGCCCAGTAAGAAGACGTAGACCGGGGACGCCCAGCCGGTCTTGTTCACGAACTCGCCGAAGACGAACGAAGCGTCCTGGTGCTTCTCGGGAACGACGATCAGCACCCCGACGATGACCAGCACGCCCACCAGATGCCACCACACGCTGATGCTGTTCAGCAGCGCGACGATCTTGACGCCGAAGGTGTTCAGCAGCCCGTGGATCACCAGGATGATCGCCAGCAGCAGGATCGTGTTGCCCGGCGTCGCCTCGAAACCGAACTGCAGGTCGAGGAAGGCGTTGAGGAACAGCGCCGCGCCGAAGTCGATCCCCGCGGTGACGGCGATCTGCCCGATGAGGTTGAACCAGCCGGTGAACCACGACCACGCCGCGCCGTTGCGCGGGGCGAGCTTCGCGGCCCAGTAGTAGAGGCCGCCCGCGGTCGGATAGCTGGAGCAGACCTCGGCCATGCCCAGCCCGACCAGGATGACGAACAGGCCGACCAGCGGCCAGCCCCAGATCATCGCGGCGGGTCCGCCGGTCTTCATGCCGAACCCGTAGAGGGTCAGGCAGCCGGAGAGGATCGAGATGATCGTGAAGGAGACGGCGAAGTTGGAAAAGGTCGACATCGTGCGCCGGAGTTCCTGCGCGTAGCCGAGTTGGTGGAGCCGGGCACTGTCTTCATCGGCGGGTTCTGTGGCACGGGCGTCTGAGACATCCATCGGGCACCCACTTAAAAGGTATGCGGACAGACCATTGAGATCCGCCGAAATTAGGCCCGCCGACCTGCGCATGTCAAGGTCCCGTCAAGAAACCCGTCCCCAGATGTCATGACAGGGTCGTTCAGGACAGCTTCGTCCCGAACGACCCTTCCTGACACTTCAGGCGAAGCTCGGGCGTCGTGAGTGGCGATTCGGGTTAGGGCCAAGGGTGTCTTAGGTGCCTACTGATTGTGGCGGCTAGGTGGGCGCGGATCCGTGAAGGCCTCCTTCCCTACTCTGAAGGTAGGGAAGGAGGCCTTCGCGAACTCCACGATCGCCACCTCAGCCTCAGCGACACCACCAGGCCCAGTAGTCACAGCGGTTGCGTGTGAAGGACCCTTCCCTCGGCTCAGCCGAGGAAACTCGACCTTCACACCTTCTCCAAGTACATGAAGGCCCCCTTCACTGCGCCAGGCGTAAGGAAGGGGGCCTTCATGTACAGCAGGGAGAGCAAGCGCGGCGGCGGTCAGGCGAAGCTCGGGTCGTGGGGGGGGGGGGGGGGGGGGGGGGGGGGGGGGGGGCGGCCCCCCCCCCCCCCCCCCCCCGGCGCCCCCGGCCCCCCCCCCCCCCCCCCCCCCCCCCCCCCCCCCCCCCCCCACCCCCGTCGGCTAGAAGGCTCAGCGCCCCTGGAACGCCTTCACGGCCTCCAGCGCGGTGTCCGGGTGGTCCGCGAAGTACCCGTCGACACCCGCCTTGAGGAAGGCCTCCTGCTCGGCGAACGCGTTGCCGTACTCGGCGAGGTTCGCCGACGAGCGCAGGTTCTGCGGGAGGAAGTTGTTCTCGTTGCGGAACGTGTACGGCCCGACCTTCAGCCCGGCCTGGTGTGCGTCGGCGACGAGCCGGGTCGGCTGCCCCAGCGCACCGTTCACCACGGGGATGACCTGCGCCTTCTCCGGGCCCAGGTAGTCCGCGTACTTCGAGATCTCCTTCAGGCCCGCAGGCGTGACGAGGTCGGCGTACGTCCGCGGGTCGCCCTTCGCGACGAAGTCGGCCGGAGCCCCGGTCGCCGAGGTCAGCTGCAGCAGCGGCACCCGCACCTGACGCGAAAGCTCGATCAGGTTCGACACCTCGAACGACTGGATGATCACCGGTGCCTTCGGGTGGTTGAGCCCGTTGCGCTTGAGCAGCTCGACCAGCTTCGGCTCCGTCGGGTTCTTGATCGACGAGAAGTAGGTCGAGTGCTTGACCTCCGGGTACGTCCCCAGCTCACGGCGCAGTTCGCGGCCGAGGCGGCGCGTCAGGTCGAGCACCTCCTGGTAGGTGGCGATCTGGTAGCGGCCGTCGTAGATCTTGTTGTTCGGCCGCAGCTGCGGGATCCGCTCGGTCGCGCGCAGGGTCTTCAGCTCGGCGAGCGTGAAGTCCTCGGTGAACCAGCCGGTGAACGACGTGCCGTCGATGACCTTCGTCGTCTTCCGGTTCGCGAACTCGGGGTGCTTCGCGACGTCGGTGGTCCCGCCGATCTCGTTCTCGTGCCGCGCGACGAGCTGGCCGTCCTTGGTGGGCACGAGGTCGACGTCGACCCAGCCGACGCCCTGGCGGTAGGCGAGCTCATACGAGGCGAGCGTGTGCTCCGGGCGGTAGCCGGGAGCGCCGCGGTGTCCGACGATCACCGGCCCATCGTGGCCCTTGGCCAGCGCCGACACATCTCGGGCACCCGGTTCGGCGGCACCCGCCAACCCGGTGACGCTGAGTACGGCGAGTCCGGACAGGGCGAGCACGCCCAGACGCTTTCGCATGGTGGGTAACCTCTTTCGCTTGAACTCGGGGTACCGCGCAACCCTTGACGCAGGAGGCGTCCGGCCGGCGAAGACGGACCGGCGGACCGCTGACCGCCGGGTGAACGCCGGATGGAACCACCCGCTCGAGGATGGCGACGTCTTCGTGGCTCACCGGCCCGGTTACCCTGTGCGTCGTGCGCGTACTGGTAATCGGGTCCGGCGCCCGTGAGCATGCACTCGTCCTCGCGGTCGCGGAAGACCCTTCCGTCACCGCACTGGCCTGTGCCCCGGGCAACGCCGGAACCTCTTCGGTGGCCGAGCAGCTCGGCGTCGAGGCGGCCGACCCCGAATCGGTCGCCGCCCTCGCCAAACAGTGGCAGGCGGACCTGGTGGTGGTCGGTCCCGAGGTCCCGCTGGTGGCGGGCGTCGCCGACGCGGTCCGCAAGGCGGGCATCGCCTGCTTCGGCCCGTCCGCGTCCGCGGCCAGGATCGAGGGCTCGAAGGCCTTCGCGAAGGACGTCATGGCGGCCGCGAAGGTGCCGACGGCGCACTGCGAGATCGTCGACAACCCGGCCCGCCTCGACGCGGCGCTCGGCCGGTTCGGCCCCACCTGGGTGGTCAAGGACGACGGCCTCGCCGCGGGCAAGGGCGTCGTGGTCACCACCGACGTCGACGTCGCGCGCAAGCACGCCCTGATGCTGCTCGACGGTGGGCACCCGGTGCTCCTGGAGTCGTTCCTCGACGGCCCGGAGGCCTCTCTCTTCTGCTTCGTCGACGGCCGCACGGTCGTCCCGCTGCTGCCCGCGCAGGACTTCAAGCGCGTCGGCGACGGCGACGCGGGCCCGAACACCGGCGGCATGGGGGCGTACGCGCCGTTGCCGTGGGCGCCGAAGGACCTGGTCGACGACGTCGTCGACCGCATCGTCCAGCCCGTGGTCGACGAGCTCGACAACCGCGGCGCCACCTTCTCCGGCCTGCTTTACGCCGGTCTCGCGCTGACCTCCGAGGGCCCGCAGGTCATCGAGTTCAACTGCCGCTTCGGCGACCCGGAGACCCAGGTCGTCCTGGCGCTGCTGCGCAGCCCGCTCGGCGAGGTCCTGCACGCGACGGCGACCGGCAAGCTCGCCGAGCTGCCGCCGCTGGACTGGGATTCCGGCGCGGCGGTCACCGTCGTGCTCGCCGCGGACGGCTACCCCGGCAAGCCGAGGACGGGCGACGTCATCACCGGCGGTGAGCTCGAAGGCGTGCTTCACGCTGGCACCCGCCGCCGTGACGATGGCGCCGTGGTCTCTTCCGGCGGCCGCGTGCTGTCGGTCGTCGGCACCGGCAAAAACCTGAAGGCCGCCCGCAAGGACGCCTACGCGACGGTCGAGAAGGTCCACCTGGCCGGCTCGCACCACCGCACCGACATCGCCCTGCTCGCCGCCAAGGGAGAGATCGCCACCCCGGTCTCGTGAATTTCGGACGGAACCATCGCGGTCCCGGATGCGTCTAACCCGGTATTTCCTGCAAAGCTTAGGCAGCCGATACATCCGCGTTGGTAGCCTCGGGCAGGACGAACGGTCACCGTGCGCAGTGTCCAAGGGGTGGGGAATGGCAGCATCGGGCAAGGTCCAGGACCTCACGTCGGCGGTCCCGACGCCACCGTCGGTGGCCGACATCAGAGTCGATCCGTCGAAGCTGCTCGAAGTGGCGAAGATCGTCGAAGAGCAGGTCGACGCGTTGCAGGACAAGCTCATGACGCGGCTCGACCAGCTGCGGATCGACACTCCGGCCAACGACACCGTGAGCGTGCACGCGACCGACGTGTGGAACGAGCTCGTGGCCGACGGAGACCAGTCGTACGCCGCGCAGGTCCGGGCGTATGTGGCCGGTCTGCGGGGGCTGGTCAGCCAGCTCCGCACGGCGGCCAAGGAGTACAAGACCAGTGACGCGGACAAGGCCGCCGCACTCGGGGACCGTGGTGTTCACCGGGCGTAGGCCCCGTGTGCTGGTGTCCGGCGGCGTGCTCACCCTCGCACTGGCCGGATGCGCCACGGACACGGGCGGGCAGGCTTTCCCCGACGAACCCGCGCTGGCTTCGGCCACGCAGGGCGCCAAGGCGTCCGCGCTGCCCGCGAGGCCCGCCGAGCTGAGCCTGCAGGGCGTCGATCCGTGTGCCCTGCTCACCGATCCGCAGCTCGACCAGCTCAAGATCAACAGCAAACCCCGCACGGCCGCGGAACCGATCGACGGCCCGACCTGTGTCTTCGACGCGGATGCCGTGCAGCCTTTCCACAGTTATTACGTCCGCACGGTCACCGCGGACGTCGAAGAGTGGTTCACCGGCAAGCGCCGCAAGAGCAGCATGACGACGGAACCGACGCAGGTCGACGGGTTCCCCGCCATCAGGAACCACCGCGACAGCGGGACTCCAGGTGATTGCGAAACGCTCGTCGGTGTCGCGAAAGGACAGACGCTGGCGGTGCGGGCCGTCACCGTCACCGCCGGCGCTTTCACCATGCCGCAACTGTGCGAGATGTCGGCACGGGCGGCCGATTCGGCTTTACAGACCTTGAAAGCACGCAACTAGGGAGGGCGGCGTGAACGTTTCCGACCTCGCGGGCAGGCTCCGCGATCTTCGGTTCGACGGCTACACCGACACCGGGATCGCGACCGAGATCGAGCAGTTCCGCAGCGGCGACGGCACCAGCAGCATCGGCGTCGCCGTCGACGCGCTGAAGTCCGTCGCGGGCGCGCTCGCCGACACCGACAAGACGCTGCGCGACGAGCTGGGCAAGCTCGGCGTGGAATGGCAGAGCGAGGCAGGCGGTGCCGCCGGTCAGGTGTTCACCGAGCAGGCCGGCTTCTCCCAGGACGCGAACTCGAAGGTCTCGCATTCCGCGGAGATGATCTTCGCCCAGGGTGAGGCCTTCAACCGGACGCTGCACAAGCTCCCGGATCCGGAAGTCGTGCGGAAGGGCGCCGGTGGCCTGACCATCGGTGACGTGGTGCTGAGCCTCATCGGGTTCGAGACCGACCACGCCAAGACCGTCAGCGCCGCGAACAACGCGCGGGCGCAGGCGCAGGAGGCGTTGAACGACTACGCCAAGACGAGCGGTGAGAACCTGCTGTCGACCGACACCCTGGCCGATCCGCAGGCGATGAACCTGACCCAGACCACGACCACCGCCGGAGCGGGCGGCGGGTCCGCCCCGCTCGACCTCGCGGGCACGGCCACGGACCTGACCCCGGACGGCAGTGTGCGGCCCGCGTCGGCCGCCGTCGAGTCGAAGTACGTGCCGCCGCCGGTCGCGCAGCCGATCAGCAACCCGAAGGCGCCGTCCTACGACGCCCCGACCCCGGCTTACGGCGTCGCCATGGGCGGCGGGACGGCCAGGAAGACCGCTTCGGCGGCGCCCGGTGCGACCGCTCCCGCGGCCGCCGCCCCGACGACCACGCCGTCCGGCACGTCGAGGCCGGCTCCTGCGCCGGGCTCCGGCTGGGTGACGCCGAACCGGCCGTCCCCGCAACCCGAACAGGGCAGGCCGTCGTACCCGGTCACCGGCTCTCCGGCCTCGCCGCCGTTCGTCCCGCCGGGCGCGCCGAACTACACCCCGAACACCCCGAACATGCCGCCGGGGCAGTCCACCGGCAGCCTGCCGCCGAACAGCACCACGTCGGCGCAGCCGGTCGGCAAGTCGTTCGGCTCCGGTCCCGGTGTCGACAGCGCCCTCGGCAAAGGCCCCGGTTCCAGCTCCGGCCCCGGTGTCTTCGGCAACGTCGGCGGCGGTGGCGCCGGTGGTGACCAGGCGCTCGGCAAGGGCCGCTCGGTCGGCGCCGGACCGCAGGCGCCGATGGCCCCCGGCAACGAATCCGGCCGCGGTTTCCCCGCCGTCCCGAAGATCACCGGCCCGGCCGCGGGCGATCTGGGCGCCGGTGCCGCCGCACTCGGCGCCGGTGTCGCCGGTGGCGCGCTGAGCGGCGACAAGGAACGCGACCGCCGTCCCCGGCAGGAAGGCGGCGGGAAGCCGACCCGTCAGCTGCCGATCGGCGAGCTTCCCGAAGAGGAGGCCATGCGGCGCTCGGAGAAGATCGGCGCGAAGCAGCCGAAGCCCGAGTCGAAGTTCATGGAGCGCGCGGCGACCCAGGACGTCGAAGAGGACGCGGAGCACATCAGGCGCTACGGCGTCGACGACAAGGACCTGTTCACCGACGAGCGTTTGGTGTCGCCCGACGTCATCGGTGACCACGGCAACCGGGAAGCGCGCTGAACCTGTGCCGAACGACAACGGCAGCCTGGTGCTGTCCGCACTCGAGTTCGAAATGCTCTGGGAAGCCGAAAGGCTGCCCCCGCGCCATGTCGCACTCGACGTGCCGAGCCCCGGAACGACCCACACGGAGCGGGCGGCACTGATCGAAGAGGCCTGGGAATCCCTGCGCGCGCGAGGGCTCGCGCGGGGACACCAGGCGTCGGGCGAACTGGTCGACATGCTGAACCTGTTCGCGCATCCCCGGGTCGCGATCGACGTCTGGGTGTGGACCGACCGCGAGATCAAGGGCCAGGCGGTCAGCGTCGGCAACCAGGCGTTGCTCGGCGTGATCGACTCCGGCCAGGTGTGGCTGATCCCCGCGCGCGAGAGCTCGCTGGCCGAAGCCGCCGTCTCGGTCGCGGGTGACCTCGGCCCCGGTGTCGGCCAGTCGATCAGCATCCCCCACGACGTCCTGGTCCAGGCCGATGCCGCCGCCCGCGGCGAAGCGAAGGCGCTGGTCACGGCCCTGGAAGACCTCGACGTGCCCCTCTGGCAGGCGCAGGAGGTGGCGGGCATGCTGCTCGGCCAGGAGGCGCGCGGCCAGTTCGGCGCCGAACGCGCGGGCCGCGACGGCCGCTCCCGGCGCGCGGACGGCGTGGTCGCCTTCTACGACACGGACGCGGGCCGGTACCTGTTCCAGATCGCGCGGAACCGGGACGGCCGGGATTGGGCGACCATCACCCCGGCGGACAACCAGCTGCTGGCGACCCGGATCCGGGAAGTCGCCGATTTCTGATTCGCCCGATTATCGGCGGGTGGAACTTGGCGTGGATACGTACACGGCCCACTGCCGAGGTCTTAAAGTATGCGCGGGAACCGTCTTGATCGGCCGCGCGTCAGATCGGGCGGACACAAGTTTTTTCCGTGAAGGGGATGACGAACCGTGCCTGTGTACGACCCGGATTCCATGGGGATCGCCGCCGGTCAGGTGGAGAAGCTCAAGGACGAGTTCGAGAAGACCAAAAAAGGCGTCACCGGTATGGATGACGAGAAGGAAAGCCCCTTCGGCGGAGTGGACGAGCACGGCGACGCGCACGGCGCGGTCGGCAAGTTCAAGCAGGGCGTCCACAACGAATTCGATTCGGCCGGTCAGCTGATGGAGGCCACGGCCTTCGTGCTGCGCAAGGCGGCGGGATTGATCAAGGAGACCGAAGCGGTCCACGTGGACAACCTGAAGGTGCACGGGGAGCTGTGACGATTCGGTCGGCCTGGGGGCCGGAAACAAGGGGGCTTGAGCAGTGGCTTTGAACGGTGTCGGCGCCGGCACGCCGGACGGCTGGGACGGACTGGTCCAGAAGGCCGAGCAGATCGGCAAAGTCAACCTCGCCGCCATTCAGAACGCGTCGAAGCAGTTCAAGACGGCCGCCGACAACGCGGGTGACCACAGCGCGGCGTTGTCCTCGTCGACCGAAGCGTTGAATGGCGGAGTCTGGGTCGGGCCCGCCGCGGAGGCCTTCTTCGAATACGTCAAATCGATCACCAAGGCCGGGAAGAACGTCGAAGAGCAGTTGGGCAAGGTCGTCGACGACCTCGATCGCGTCCACACCGATCTCGGCAACATCAAGGCCCAGGTGAAGGGCGTCTACGAAGACGCCGAAGCGGCGGTCAACACAAGGAACTCCCAGGCGGAGACGGACAAGAAGGCGGCGATCACGGCCGCCGCCCAGGCCGAGAAGGATCACAAACCGGCGCCGAGTCCTTCGGCCGCCGAGATCATCCAGAAGGCCAAGACCGACATCAACAAGATCGCCGCCGACGCCGACGCCCGGGTCAAGGGTCTGCTCGACCAGGCCAACCAGATGATCCAGAAGTCCCAAGAGCTGATGAAGAAGGACATCCAGGGCGGTTACTCCACCGTCCCGATGCCCGGCAAGGACGGCACCGTCCCCAAGCGCACCGGCGGGCTCCACACCGGCGGAGGCGGCGGTGGAGGAGGCGGTGGCGGTGGGGGCGGCGGCCTCGGGCCGAGCGGCGGCCCGCCGTCGACGACGCCGCCGGGCAACGTCCAGCAGTGGATCCAGGAGGCCATCAAGATCCTGCAGGCCAACGGGATCCCGGTGACCGACGCGGATATCCAGAAGATCTGGACGATCATCGAGAAGGAGTCCGGCGGTAACCCCAACGCCATCAACAACTGGGACTCCAACGCGGCGAAGGGCACGCCGTCCAAGGGTTTGATGCAGTGCATCGACCCGACCTTCAACGCGCACAAGCTTCCCGGGCACGACAACATCTACAACCCGGTGGACAACATCATCGCGGGCGTGCGGTACACGTTCTCGCGGTACGGCGGTTTCGAGGGCCACCCGGGCCTGAAGTCCATGGCCGGCGGCGGCGGATACCAGGGCTACTAAACGACCTCGTGAGTGGCGTTTCGGGTTCTCTTGAGCCGAAGGTCAAACGTGTCGTGGTGAGACCGCGGAGTGTCCACACAGGACCATTGCTGGCGCCCGAATGCCCGTTTGATGCTCACATGACCGGTTTCCCGTAGGGTCGTGAGTGGCAAGTGGGGTTAGAACCCCATGTGCTGTTTCAGGACCTCACGGACAGATGTGTTTCAGGACTTGTCGGACAGTTTGGTGTTGAGTGGTTGGTAGCGTACTGCTCG
>NZ_JBIWKX010000035.1:16604-98265 GCF_044765885.1 Amycolatopsis sp. NPDC102389 | reverse complement strand
TCACCACACAAGCCCTGGTCACCACGCCGACAGGCCGGTCAGTGTCCGTGAGGTCCTGAAACATCAACTGTCCGACATGTCCTGAACTCAGACATCGGGTTAGAACCCGAAACGCCACTCACGACCATCAGGCGGCGGTACGGGCCCGCCGTTTGGTCCAGATGTCGTAGGCGACGGCGGCGAGCAGCACGAAGCCCTTGACCAGGTTCACGCTCTCGGTCGGCGCGCCGATCAGGGACATGCCGTTGTTGATCACGCCCATGATGAGGCCGCCGGTGATCGCGCCGACCACCTTGCCGACGCCACCCTGCACCGCGGCGCCGCCGATGAACGCCGCGGCGATCGCGTCGAGTTCGAACATGTTGCCCGCGGTCGGCCCGGCCTGGTTGAGCCGTCCGGCCACGATGATCCCGGCGAGCGCGGAGAGCACGCCCATGTTGACGAAGATCCAGAACGTCACCGACTTGACCTTCACACCGGACAGCGTCGCGGCTTGGAGGTTCCCGCCGATGGCGTAGATGTGGCGGCCGAACACCGCCCGCGTCGTCACCAGCGAGTAGCCGATCACCAGCACCGACAGCAGGATCAGCACCCACGGCAGGTTCTTGTACCGCGCCAGCTGGACCACCACGAACAGCACGACGGCGGCCGCCGCGGCGATCTTCAGCAGGAACATCGGCAGCGGGTCCACCTCCTGCAGGTAGTTCAGCCGGGCCGTCCGCTTGCGCCACCGTGAGACGATCGCGCCCGCGATGGCCAGGGCGCCCACCAGCAGGCTGACCACGTCGGCGCCGCCGAGCGGGCCGAGTCCGATGTTGCCGAGGTAGCCGCCGGTGAAACCGTTCGCCAGCGTCCGCACCTCGTCGGGGAACGGGCCGATCCCCTGGTTCCCGAGCACGGTGAGGGTGAGGGCGCGGAAGATCAGCATTCCCGCCAGCGTCACGATGAACGCGGGGATGCCGAAGTACGCGACCCAATACCCTTGCCAGGCCCCGATCACCGCGCCGACGGCGAGCGTGATGAGCAGCGCGATCGGCCACGCCATGCCCATGTTCACCATCAGCACGGCCGAGATCGCGCCGGTCAGCGCCACCACGGAACCGACCGACAGGTCGATGTGCCCGGCGATGATGATCAGGATCATGCCGATCGCGAGGATCAGCACGTACGAGTTCTGCACGATCAGGTTCGAGATGTTCTGCGGTTCCAGCAGCGCGCCGCCGGTGAGGATCGAGAACAACACGACGATCAGCGCGAAGGCGACATAGATGCCACTCTCGCGCGGGTTGAACGAGATCCGGCGCGGCGCCCTGGCCGGCGCGGCTCCCTGCTGGTCACCGACACCGGTGACGGTGTCGGCGGAGGCGGTGCTCATGTCTTACTCCTGTTCCCTGGTCATCGCCCGCATGAGGACCTCTTGGGTGGCCTCGGCCCGGCCGACCTCACCGGTGATCCGGCCCGCCGACAACGTGTAGATCCGGTCGCACAGACCGAGCAGCTCCGGCAGCTCGGACGAGATGACCAGGACGGCCTTCCCCTCGTCGGCGAGCCGGTTGACGATCGTGTAGATCTCGTACTTCGCGCCGACGTCGATGCCGCGGGTGGGCTCGTCGAGGATCAGCACGTCCGGATCGGTGAGGATCCACTTGGACAGCACGACCTTCTGCTGGTTGCCGCCGGAGAGCGTGCCGGTCACGCTGCGCACGTCCGGTGCCTTGATGTTCATGCTCTTGCGGAATTCTTCGGCGACACGGTGTTCTTCGTTCTCGTCCACCCAGCCGCGCCGGGCGAGTTTGCCCAGCGCGGCACCGGAGACGTTGCGCTGGATGTCCTCGATGAGGTTGAGCCCGTAGCGTTTGCGATCCTCGGTGGCGTAGGCGATCCCGTTCGCGACGGCGTCGCCGACCGTGCGCACTTCGATCTCCTTGCCGTCTTTGATCAGGCGCCCGGAGATGTCCTTGCCGTACGAGCGGCCGAACACGCTCATCGCGAGTTCGGTGCGTCCGGCGCCCATCAGCCCCGCCAGCCCGACGATCTCGCCGCGCCGCAAGGTCAGGCTCGCGCCGTCGACGACGACCCGGCCGTGCTGCGTCGGGCTGTGCACGGTCCAGTCCTCGATGCGGAGGACTTCGTCGCCGATCCGCGGCTCCCTCGGCGGGAACCGGTTCTCCAGTTTTCGCCCGACCATCCTGGCGATGATCCGGTCCTCGGTGACCGAGGCCGCGTCCAGCGTCTCGATCGTCCTGCCGTCGCGCAGGATGGTGATCGAATCGGCGATCGCGGCGATCTCGTTGAGCTTGTGCGAGATCAGGACGCAGGTGACGCCGTCGTCGCGCAGGCCGCGCAGCAATTCGAGCAGATGCGCCGAATCGTCGTCGTTCAGTGCCGCCGTCGGCTCATCGAGGATCAGCAGTTTGACCTCTTTGGACAGTGCCTTGGCGATCTCCACCAGCTGCTGTTTGCCGACGCCGATGTCGAGCACCGGCGTCACCGGGTTCTCCCGCAGGCCGACGCGCCGCAGCAGCTCGCCGGCCTCGGAGTTGGTCCGGTTCCAGTCGATCAGCCCGCCGCGCGCCTTCTCGTTCCCGAGGAAGATGTTCTCCGCGATGGACAGCTGCTGGCACAGCGCGAGTTCCTGGTGGATGATCACGATGCCGCGGCGCTCGCTGTCGCGGATCGCGGAGAACGCGCACGGCTCGCCGTCGAAGACGATCTCGCCGTCGTACGAGCCGTGCGCGTAGACGCCCGAGAGCACCTTCATCAGCGTGGACTTGCCCGCACCGTTCTCGCCGCAGATCGCGTGGATCTCTCCCCGGCGCACCGACAGATTGACGTCCTGCAGCGCCTTGACGCCGGGGAAGGTCTTGGTGATCCCCCGCATCCGAAGGATTTCGTCGGTCACGTCGCTACCTCAGCTGTTCCGCTTTGTAGTAGCCCGAGTCGATGAGTTCCTTCTGGTAGTTCCCCTTGTTGAGGATCACCGACTCCAGCAGGAACGCCGGGACGACCTTCTGGCCGTTGTTGTAGTCCGTGGTGTTGTTGGTCTCGGCCTTGCCGCCCTTGAGCACCGCGTCGGCCATCTTGACCGTGGTGTCGGCGAGTTTGCGGGTGTCCTTGAAGATCGTCGAGTACTGCTCACCCGCGATGATCGACTTCACCGACGCGACCTCGGCGTCCTGGCCGGTCACCACGGGGTAGGGCTGGCCCGGGGTTCCGTAGCCGTTGCTCTTCAGCGCCGAGAGGATGCCGATGGAAAGCCCGTCGTACGGCGAAAGCACGCCCTGCACCTTGGCGCCGGAGCTGTAGGTCTTGGTCAGCAGGTCTTCCATCCGCCGCTGCGCGGTCGCCGCCTGCCAGCGCAGGATCGCCGCGACGTTGAACGCGGTCTGGCCGCTCTTGACGACCAGCGTCCCGTTTTCGAGGTACGGCTTCAGTACCGACATGGCGCCGTTGAAGAAGAACGTCGCGTTGTTGTCGTCCGGCGAACCCGCGAAGAGCTCGACGTTGAACGGTCCCTTGCCCTCACCGGGCGAACCGTCCTCCTTGAGCACCTTGAGCCCGGTGAGCAGCGACGTCGCCTGCTGCACACCGACCTTGAAGTTGTCGAAGGTCGCGTAGTAGTCGACGTTCGGGGTGTTGCGGATCAGCCGGTCGTAGGCGATGACCGGGATCTTCTTGTCCGCGGCCTCCTGCAGCTGGGTGGTGATCGCGGTGCCGTCGATCGACGCGATCACGAGCAGTTTCGCGCCCTTGGTGATCTGGTTCTCGATCTGGTTCACCTGGGTGGGGATGTCATCCTCGGCGTATTGCAGGTCGACCTGGTAACCCAGCTTCTCCAGCGCCGCCTTGATGTTGTCGCCGTCGTGGATCCAGCGCTCGGACGACTTGGTCGGCATGGTGACGCCGACGAGGCCGCCGGCGGCACCGCTCGCGGCCGCCTGCTGATCGACGGTCTTCTCACTCGAACCGCAGGCCGTGAGCGCGGCACCGAGGCCGACCGCCACGGTCAGTGTGGCCAGTTTCGTGAACTTCATTGTTCCTTCTCTCCGGTGGGGACCGATCAGAATCCTTGTGCGAGCCGGTAATAGGCCTGGTTCCAGCGCATCCGGTCGGCGATCGAAGCGGGGGTCGTGGTCTGGTCGATCACCAGCAGCTCGACGTCGAGCATGGTCGCGAAATCCCGGATCGATTCGGCCCCGACCGCCTGCGTGAGCACCGTGTGGTGCGGGCCGCCCGCCGTGATCCACGCCTCGGCGGACGTCGCCAGCGACGGCGCCGGCTTCCACACCGCACGTGCCACCGGCAGATTCGGCAGCGGCTCGTCCGGCGCGACGACCTCGACTTCGTTGGCCACCAAGCGGAATCGATCACCGAGGTCGGCGAGGCCGATCACGACGGCGTCACCGGCGGCGGCGTCGAAGACCAGCCGGACGGGATCCTCGCGGCCGCCGATACCGAGCGGGTGGATCTCGCACGAAGGCTTGGCGGCGGCGATGCTCGGGCAGACTTCCAGCATGTGCGCACCGAGGATCTTCGGTTCGCCGGGACCGAAGTGGTAGGTGTAATCCTCCATAAAGGACGTTCCGCGCTCGGAGTCGCGGCCCATCGCCTTCACCGCGGTCAGCAGCGCGGACGTCTTCCAGTCGCCCTCGCCGCCGAAGCCGTAGCCGTCGGCCATCAGGCGCTGCACCGCGAGCCCCGGGAGCTGCCGCAGACCGCCGAGATCCTCGAAGTTCGTGGTGAACGCGCCGAAACCGCCGTCGGTCAGGAACGTCCGAAGCCCCTGCTCGATCCGGGCCGCGTAGCGCAGCGATTCGTGCCGCTCCCCCGCCTTGGCCAATTCCGGTGCGAGCGCGTACGTCTCGGCGTATTCGTCGACGAGCGCGTCGACCTCGGCGTCGGGCACCGCGTCGACCAGGGCGACGAGTTCGTTGACGCCGTAGGTGTTCACCGAGACGCCGAACTTCAGTTCCGCCTCGACCTTGTCCCCGTCGGTGACCGCGACGTCGCGCATGTTGTCGCCGAACCGCGCGAGCTTGAGCGAGCCGATCGTCTGGCGGCCGACCGCGGCCCGGACCCAGGCGTCGATCCGGTCGGCGACCGACGGATCCGCCGCGTGCCCGGCGATGGTCTTGCGCGGTACGCCGAGCCGGGTCTGGATGTAGCCGAACTCGCGGTCGCCGTGCGCGGCCTGGTTCAGGTTCATGAAGTCCATGTCGATGGACTGCCACGGCAGTGCCTCGTTGAGCTGGGTATGCAGGTGCAGCAAGGGTTTCCGCAGCGCGTCGAGTCCGGTGATCCACATCTTCGCCGGCGAGAACGTGTGCATCCACGCGATCACGCCGACACAGGCGTCGTCCGCGTTCGCCTCGAGCATCACGCGCCGGATCGCGGACGGCTCGGTCAGCACCGGCTTCGCGACGATCCCGGCCGAGATCCGGCCGGTGTCGGCCAGCATCCGCTGGATCTGCAACGACTGGCCCGCGACCTGTTCGAGGGTCTCCTCGCCGTACAGCGCCTGGCTCCCGGTGAGGAACCAGACCTCGGTCTTCCGCTGTGTGCTCACTTCTCTCCCTGCTGGCCGTAGACGTTCTGGTAGCGCGCGTAGAGCCGGTCCACGTCCTGTTCGGACAGTGGTTCCGGCGTGCCCAGCGCGGAAGCGATGTGGACGGTCTTCGCGACGTCCTCGACCATCACCGCGGCCTTGACCGCGTCGCGCGCGGTGCGCCCGACGGTGAACGGGCCGTGGTTGCGCATCAGCACCGCGGGCGAGCGGCTCGACCGCAGCGTCTCGACGATGCCCCGGCCGATCGAGTCGTCACCGATCAAGGCGAACGGCCCGACCGGGATCTCCCCGCCGAACTCGTCCGCGATCATCGTGAGCACGCACGGGATCGGTTCCCCGAGCGCCGCCCACGCGGTGGCGTACGTCGAATGCGTGTGCACGACCCCGCCGACCTCCGGCATGTGCCGGTAGACGTAGGCGTGCGCGGCCGTGTCCGACGACGGCGCCAGGTCACCATGGACGACCTCGCCGTACAGGTCGGTGACGACCATCGTGTCGGCGGTCAGGTCGCCATAGGACACTCCGGACGGCTTGATCACCATCAGATCGTGCCCGGGGACGCGCGCCGACACGTTGCCCGCGGTCCAGATGACCAGCTCGTAGCGGGTCAGCTCACTGTGCAACCGGGCGACGGTGTCGCGCAGCTCTTCGAAGGTGTCCGTGATCTCCACGGCGAGGCTCATCGGTGCTGTCCTTTCCGGACGGAACGGCGTCGGGCGGCGAGCCGGTGCATGACGTCGTTGGCCCCACGGCCGAAATAGTCGTGCAGTGCGGCGTATTCGGCGTAAAGATCGTTGTAGGCCTTGACGTTCTCGGCGATCGGCCGGTGGACGGCACGGCGGACCGAGCCCATCGCGAGAGCGGCGGCCGGGACGTCGGCGTGCGCTCCGGCGGCGACGGCGGCGTGGATCGCGGAGCCCAGCGCCGGGCTCTGCGCCGAACCGGCCACGGAAAGCGGCAGGTTCGTGACGTCGGCGTAGATCTGCATCAGCAGGGGGTTCTTGACCAGGCCCCCGGCGACGATCAGTTCGGTGACCGGCACGCCGGCGCGCTCGAACGTCTCGATGATCGTCCTGGTGCCGAACGCGGTCGCTTCCAAGAGCGCGCGGTAGATGTCCTCGGCGCGGGTCGCGAGCGTCTGTCCGACGATCACGCCGGAGAGTTCGTGGTCGACCAGCACCGACCGGTTCCCGCTGTGCCAGTCGAGCGCGACGAGCCCGTGCTCACCGATCTCCTGCGTCGCGGCGAGCCGCGTGAGCAGCTCGTGAACGGAGATCCCCGCCTCCCGAGCGTCGTCCACATAGGACGGCGGGACGCCGTGTTCGACGAACCACGCGAAGATGTCGCCGACACCGCTCTGCCCGGCCTCGTAGCCCCACTGCCCGGACACGATCCCGCCGTCGACAACGCCGCACATCCCCGGGACCTCGCGCAGTTCGGCGCCGTTCATCACGTGACAGGTGGAGGTGCCCATGATCGCGACCATCTGCCCCGGCTCCACCGCCTGGACGGCGGGCGCGGTGACGTGCGCGTCGACATTGCCGACGGCGACCGCGATCCCTTCCGGCAGCCCGGTCCACTCCGCAGCCTGAGCGCTCAGGCTGCCCGCTTTGGCACCTAGCGCGCCCAGCGGATGCACGAGCTTGTCATCCACAAAGGACTCGAAGCCAGGCGCCAGCTCTTCCAGGAACTCCGCGCTCGGGTAACGACCGTCCTGCAGGATGCCCTTGTACCCGGCGGTGCACGCGTTGCGGACGTAGGTCCCGGTGAGCTGCCAGACGATCCAGTCGGCGAGCTCGACCCAGTGCCGCATCCGGTCGTAGACCTCGGGCGCCTCTTCGAAGACTTCCAGCGCCTTGGCGAACTCCCACTCCGAGGAGATCAGCCCGCCGTAGCGCGGCAGCCATGACTCGCCGCGCTTCCTGGCCAGCGCGTTGATCCGGTCCGCCTGCGGCTGCGCGGAATGGTGCCGCCACAGCTTCACGTAGGCGTGCGGATTCGCGGTGAACTCGGGCAGCTCGCACAGCGGCGTGCCGTCGGCCGTCGTCGGCACCATCGTGCACGCGGTGAAGTCGGTGCCGATGCCGATCACGTCGGCCGGGTCCGCCCCCGCGGCACGAACGGCTTCCGGCACGGCGGTACGGAGGACATCGACGTAGTCCGAAGGCACCTGGAGCGCCCAGTCCGGCGGCAGACCGTGCCCGCTCTGCGGCAGGATCCGGTCGATCACGCCGTGCCGGTACTCCGAAACCGCGCTGCCCAGTTCCGCGCCGTCACGGACGCGGACCACGACGGCCCGGCCGGACAGCGTCCCGAAGTCGACGCCGACGACCAGCGGCTCCCTTGTACTCACTTCTTCTCCCGCACTGTTAGCGTTCACATTTCTGGTCGAAAATCACGATCACGCGTGATTGAAGCCGTATCTCGCGTGCTTGAAGCCGTAACTCACGTGTCTCCGGCCGATCCGGCTCCAATCACGCGTGTTACGCCTCCAATCACGCGAGTTACGCCCTCGATCACGTGGCTCGCCTGCCGACGAGGCGTTGCAGCACGATGAAGGCGAACAGCAGCGCGCCGGTGATGATCGAGGTCCACCAGGAGTTCAGCGTGCCGTCGAAGGTGATCAGGGTCTGGATGATGCCCAGCACCATGATCCCGAGCACCGTCCCGAGGACGTAGCCGGAGCCGCCGGTGAGCAGCGTGCCACCGATGACGACGGCCGCGATCGCGGTCAGCTCCAGCCCGACGCCGTTGAGCGGATCGCCGGAGGACTTGTACAGCACCAGGAGCAGTCCGCCGAGCGCCGAGCAGAATCCGCTGAGCGTGTAGACCGAGATCCGCGTGCGGCCGACGTTCAGGCCCATCAGCAGCGCGGACTTCGGGTTCCCGCCGATCGCGTAGACCGTCCGGCCGAACCGCGTTCCATAAAGGACATACGCCGCGACGGCGACCACGACCAGCGCGACGACCACGCCGATCGAGATGTGCAGCTCCCCGCCGAGCGGGATCTGCGTCTGCGCGAGGCTCGCGACGGTCGGGTCGTCGATCGAATACGCCTGGGTGCTGATCGTGTAACAGAGCCCCCTGGCGAAGAACATCCCGATCAGCGTGGCGATGAACGGCTGGATCTCGAAGACCTGGACCAGCACGCCCATCCCGAAGCCGAGCGCCGCACCGATCGCGAGCACCGCGGGGATGACCGCGAGCACCGGCCAGCCCTGGTTCTGCAAGAGATCAGCGGAGACCACAGTGGACAGTGCGACCACCGAGCCCACCGACAGGTCGATCCCGCCGGTGAGGATCACGAACGTCATCCCGACGGCGACCACCAGCAGGAAGGCGTTGTTGATGAACAGGTCGAGCACGACCTGTCCGGAGCCGAACGCCGTGTAGCTCGAAGCACCGTAGATGTACGCGCCGATGAGCATCGCCATCGTCGCCAGGATCGGCAGATGCCGCTGCCGGGGCCGATAGCCCTTGACGCGGTCGAGTGTCGTCATACCCCGGCCTCCACCTTCTCCGGCAGCACGGCGGCAGGCGGCGATGCCGTTTTCCTGCGCCTCGCGAGCTTCTTGCGGAACACCGGCGACTGCAGCAGGCAGACCGCCAGCACGACCACGGCCTTGAACAGCATGATCGCCTGCGGGGCGATGCCGAGCGCGTAGACGGTGGTCGTCAGCGTCTGGATGAGCAGCGCGCCGATCACCGAACCGGTGAGCGAGAACCGGCCACCGGTCAGCAGCGTCCCGCCGATGACGACGGCGAGGATCGCGTCCAGTTCGATGAACTGCCCGGCGTTGTTGCCGTCGGCGCTGTGCACGTTCGCGCTGATCATCAGCCCGGCGATGCCGGCGCAGAGCGCGCAGAACACATAGGTGAGCCAGATCAGGCGGGCCGACCGGAGCCCGGCGAGCCTGCCCGCCTCCGGGTTGCCACCCACCGATTCGACCAGCAGCCCCAGCGCCGACCGGCGGACCAGCACCGCCGCGATGGCGAACACCGCCAGCGCGATGAGGATCGCGCTGGGCAGGCCGAAGGTGAACCCGCTGCCGATCCACTCGTAGGGATGCGAATTGACGGTGATGATCTGACCGCCGGTGATCAGCTGGGCGATACCGCGGCCCGCGACCATCAGGATCAGTGTCGCGATGATCGGCTGGATGCCCAGCACCGCCACGAGCCAGCCGTTCCACACACCGAGCGCGAGGGCCAGTCCCAGCGCCATCCCAACAGCGGCGAGTGTCCCGCCGAGACTGTTCTGGTCGCCGAGCCCGCTGAGGTGCAGGCACGCGAGCGCGCCGCTGATCGCGACGACCGCGCCGACGGACAGGTCGATCCCCCGCGTCGCCACCACCAGCGTCATGCCGATCGCGATGAGGATCAGCGGGGCGCCGTTCTTGAGGATGTCGATCAGGTTCCCGTAGAGGTGTCCGTCGCGGAATTCGATCGCGAAGAACGCCGGGTGGGCGATGAGGTCGCCGAGCAGCAGCGCCAGCAGCGCGACGACCGGCCAGAACAAGCGGTGCTTGGTCATCGTGCGACTCCTTCGGCCATCGTCGCCATGACCTGGTCCGCGGTCAGCGATTCGTTGTCCAGTACGGCGACCACCGCGCGGTCGCGCAACACGACGACCCGGTGGCTCAACCGCAGCACCTCCTCGAGTTCGGCGGAGATGAACACGACGGCCATCCCCTCGCTCGAAAGCCGGGCGACCAGCCGCTGGATCTCCGTCTTGGCGCCGATGTCGATACCGCGCGTCGGCTCGTCGAGGATCAGCAACCGCGGCTCGGTGATCAGCCACCTCGCGAGCAGCACCTTCTGCTGGTTGCCGCCGCTCAGGTCACCGACCTTCGCTTCGGCGTTGGCGGGCCGGATGTCGAGCATCTCGATGTAGCGCTCGGCTATCTCGTCCTGCCGCCGACGCGGGATCGGCCGCGCCCAGCCCCGCGAGGCCTGCAGCGCGAGCACGATGTTCTCGCGCACGGTGAGTTCCTCGACGAGGCCCTCGGTCTTGCGGTTCTCCGAGCAGAACGCGATGCGGTGGTCGAGACCGGTCCGCGGCGTCTTCAGGGACACCGCCTCGCCGTCGATCCGCACCGAACCGCTGTCCGCGTGATCGGCGCCGAACAGCAGCCGCGCCAGTTCGGTGCGACCCGAACCGAGAAGTCCGGCGAGGCCGACGACCTCGCCGGCCCGGATGTCGAGCGAAAACGGCGCGACACCGCCCTTGCGTCCGACGTCGCCCGCTTCGAGGAAGACGGGCGCCCCGGCGAGGTCGGACCGGCTGTGCCCCGCGTCCTCGATGTCTTCGAGAGCCGCGAGTTCCTTGCCGATCATCCTGGTCACCAGATCGACCGGGGTGATCTCCTCGGTGCGGTACTCCCCGATCAGCTTCCCGTTGCGCAGCACCGTCATCCGGTCCGCGACGGCGAAGACCTGCTCGATGAAGTGGGAGACGAACAGGATCGCCATGCCCTGATCCCGCAAGGAACGCACGACGTTCAGCAGCTGCTCGACCTCGCCCGCGTCCAAACTGGACGTCGGTTCGTCGAGCACGAGCACCCGCGCGTCGACGTCGAGTGCCCTCGCGATCGCGACCAGTTGCTGCACCGCGATCGAGCAGCTGCCCAGCTCGGCCGCGACGTCCACTTCGACGTCCAGCCTGGCCAGCAGCGCGGCCGCCCGGCGGCGCGTCTCGCGCCAGTCGATACGGCCGCGCCTTCGCGGCTCCTTGCCGAGGCAGATGTTCTCCGCCACCGACAGGTTCGGGCAGAGGTTCACTTCCTGGTAGACGGTGCTCACGCCGGAGCGCTGCGCCTCTCCTGGGCCGCTGAACGCGACCCGGGAGCCGTCGAGCTCGATCGTGCCCGCGTCCACCCCGTACACGCCGGTGAGCACCTTGATCAGCGTGGACTTGCCGGCGCCGTTCTCGCCCATCAGGGCGTGCACTTCGCCGGGGAACATCCGGAAGGAGACGTCGTCGAGGGCGACCACGCCGGGGAATTCCTTCCGGATGTGGTTCATCCGCAGCATCGCAGGAGGTTCGGTCATCGGCTCAGTACTGGCGTTGCGGCAGCGCGGCCTTGGCCGCGGCCTGGTCGAATTCGGTCTCGGTGGTCTCGATGCGCGGGGGCACCTGCTCCCCGGCGGCGACCTTCTTCACCAGATCCATCAGCTGCGGGCCGAGGAGCGGGTTGCATTCGACGACGTGGTTGATCTTGCCGTCGGCCAGCGCCTGCAGGGCGTCGCGGACGCCGTCGACCGAGACGATCTTGATGTCCTTGCCCGGTACCTTCCCGGCCGCCTCGATCGCTTCGATGGCGCCGAGGGCCATGTCGTCGTTGTGCGCGTACAGCACGTCGATCTTGGGCTGGGACTTCAGGAAGGCCTCCATGACCTCCTTGCCCTTGGCCCGGGTGAACTCACCGGTCTGCGACGCGACGACCTTGAACTTCGGGTTCGACGCGATGACGTCGGCGAAGCCCTTCTTGCGGTCGTTGGCCGGCGCGGAACCGGTGGTGCCCTGCAGTTCCACGATGCTGACGTCGCCCGCCGCCGAGCCGAACTCCTTGGCCAGCCACTCGCCCGCCTTCTTGCCCTCGGCGACGAAGTCCGAGCCGAGGAAGGTCTTGTACAGCGACTTGTCCTGGGAGTCGACGGCCCGGTCGGTCAGGATCACCGGGATGTTCGCCGTCTTCGCCTCCTTGAGCACGGTGTCCCAGCCCGATTCCACGACCGGCGAGAAGGCGATCACCTTGACCCTCTGCTGGATGTACGACCGGATCGCCGCGATCTGGTTCTCCTGCTTCTGCTGCGCGTCGGAGAACTTCAGCTCGATCCCGGCCGCCTTCGCGGAATCCTGGATCGACTTCGTGTTCGCCGTACGCCAGCCGCTTTCCGCGCCCACCTGGGCGAAGCCGAGGGTGAGCGCGCCGCCGCCCGTTCCGCCGCCACCGCCGCACGCGCTGAGCAGGAGCAGCCCGGCCACTCCGGCCACGATCGCCGTCCACGGTTTTCTTGCCACATCGACTCCTAGATCCGCACTGATCAATTGAGTTAGCGTTAACACTCGCGCCTTGAGTCCGGTGAACGGCTCAGGGTGCTACGAAAGACCGGTGCTCTCCCGCACGATCAGTTCGGGGATCACCAGGTCGCGATCTCGGTTCTCACCGCCGTTCATGCGGCGGCGGAGCAGGTCGAACGTGCGCCTGCCGACTTCGACGAAGTCCTGGCGCACCGTCGTCAGCGGCGGCGTGTAGTACGCCGCCTCGGGAACGTCGTCGAAGCCGACGACCCGCATCTCCCCCGGCACGTTCACCCCGGCCTCGGTGCAGGCGCGAAGAAAACCGAGGGCCATCTGGTCGTTGGCCACGAACACCGCGTCCAGCCCCTTTTCGCCGACGAGGGATCGCCCCGCCGCGTACCCGGAACGCGCGCTCCAGTCACCACGCACGACGGGCGGGATCCGCGCGCCGTGCCGCTGCAGGGTTTCGCGCCAGCCGCGTTCGCGGTCGAGCGCCTCCAGCCAGTCCTCGGGGCCGGCCACGTGCCAGACGGTCTCGTGCCCGAGGCCGAGCAGGTGTTCGGTGGCGCGGCGCGCGCCGTCGTACTGGTCGACCGAGATCACCGGGACGGGCGCCTTCTCCCCGCCGCCGACCGCGACGAGCGGCACGTCGCTGGGCGCCGCTTCCAGCGCGCGGGCGGCGGTGACATGCGGCGCGATCACGACGATGCCCTCGACGGCCTGGCGCCGCAGGCGCTCCACCGCGTCGGTGATGGACGACCGGCCCGGGCGGCTGATGCTGGTTATGGTCGTCGCGTAGCCCGCCTCGCGGGCGGCGTGCTCGATACCGCTCAAGGTGCTGGCCGGGCCGTAGAGGTTGGCCTCCAGCGCGACCACGCCGAGCGTGCCCGAGCGGCCGGTGACCAGCGCGCGGGCGACCGAGTTCGGCCGGTAGTCCAGCTGCTCGATGGCGGCGTTGACCCGGACCCGCGTCTCCGCGCGGACCGGCCCGGTGCCGTTGATGACCCGCGAGACGGTCATATGCGAAACCCCGGCGAGCGCGGCCACGTCAGTGAGACTGGCCTGCTTGCTCTCGGTGGTTTCGCGCGCCATCGCCTGTCTCCCAATCCCGGTACCGTGTGACGAGTGCCGCAAGTGTTAGCGATAACACGAGCCGGGTCAAGCGCTCCCCGAGTCACAGTCGGGTCACGGAGCCCGGCCTCAGCTGGAGGCGCGATGCGTGAGCGAGACCGGCAAGATCCGCTGGCGGGGCTTGAGATCCCGGTCGTCCATCACCGCGAGCAGGGTCTCGACCATCGCGTGGACCTGCTCCCGCGGGTCCTGATGGACCGACGTCAGCGGCGGGTCCATCTCCGGCGCGAGCGTCGCGTTGTCGTCGAAGCTGACGACGGCGACGTCCGACGGAATCCGCCGTCCGGCGGAATGCAGCGTGCGGAGCGCGCCGAGGGCCATCATGTCGCTGGCCACGAAGACGGCGTCGAGATCGGGGCGCCGCGCGAGCAGGTTCGACATCGCCTTCGCCCCGCCGGTCAGGGTGAAGTCGCCTTCCTCCATCAGGTCCGCCGGGTCGAGTCCCGCGTCGAGGAGGGTTTTGCGCCAGCCGGAGAGCCGGTCGATGGCCGCGCTCTGGTCCTGCGGGCCCGCGATCGTGGCGATCCGCCGGTGGCCGGCCTCGACCAGATGCGCGACGGCGAGCTTCGCGCCGCCCTCGTTGTCGAAGTCGACGACGTGGACACCGCGCTTGAGCCCGGCCGCCTGCCCGCCGTACACCACCGGGATCCTCAACTGCCGCAACGCCTTGGGCAGCGGGTCGGTGCGATGCGGCGCGAACACCAGCACGCCGTCGACGTGCCCGCCGTCCAGGAACCGGACCGTACGGTCGAGGTCCTCGCGGGTGTCGCTGAAGATCAAGACCATCTGACAGCCGATGTCGGCGAGCTCGCGATAGCCCGCGCGCATGACCGCGGTGCGGTACGGATCGTCGAGCAGCCGCGCCTCGGGCTCCGAAAGGACGACCGCGACCGCGCCGGTCCGCTTGGTCACCAGGGATCTGGCCGCCTGGTTCGGGGAGTACCCGAGCTCGCGGGCCGCGGCCTGGACCTTCTCGCGGGAGCGCGCGCTGACGTAGCCGTCGTCGTTCAGCGCCCGGGACGCCGTCGACCGGCTGACCCCGGCGGACGCGGCGACGTCTTCCAGCGTCGGCCTGCCGTCTTCCCCTGGTCGAGGCCCCACCCGCGCCACCTTCACTCTTCAGCTCCACCCGGACACCGACAGCTTAGTGTCCGGCGGGCGTCCGCACTGAGAGCGCTCCCCTGATGGAAACACTCTCATTACAAGCCCTTGACACGGCCAAACCGTGGCGACACACTCTGCGCATCCTCTGGGAGCGCTCCCACTTTCTGGTCACGCGACGGCGTTCCCTTCCACCGGCAAGGGGTATTACACGTGAGAAGCCTTCGGAACGGCCTGGTGCTGACACTGGGTATCACGATGACGGCGTTCGGCTTGGCGGCCTGCGGGGGTGACGACGGCGGGACGCCCGCCGCGTCCGACCCGAACGCCAAGGTCGAGCTGTCACTGGCGACGTTCACCGAGTTCGGCTACGAGGAGCTGATTCCCGAGTACGAGCGGCTGCACCCGAACATCAAGATCACCCACCGCAAGACCGGTCAGGGCGGGCCGTACCACCAGGACCTCATCACGAAACTGGCCGCGGGTTCCGGCCTCGCCGATGTCACCGCCGTCGAGGAAGGCCACCTGTCGAACGTCCTCGACAAGGGCTCGAAGTTCAACGACCTGACCAAGATCGGCCCGGCGGAGGCGTCCCCCGACCGCTGGCTCGGCTGGAAGTACGACGCGGCGAAGACCAAGGACGGCAAGCTCATCGGCTACGGGACGGACATCGGCCCGCTGGCCATGTGCTACCGCAAGGACATGCTCCAAGCGGCCGGCCTGCCGTCGGACCCCGAAGCGGTCAAGCCGTTGTTCGCGACCTGGGACAGCTACTTCGCGGCGGGTGAGCAGTACGTCGCCAAGTCCGGCGGGAAGGCGTGGTTCGACTCCGCCGCGCAGAACTTCAACGCCATGGTCAACCAGCTCCCCACCGGCTACATCGGCAGCGACGACAAGCTCGCGGTGGAATCCAACCAGGGCATCAGGGATGCCTGGACCAAGGTGACCGGCGCCGTCGCGAAAGGACAGTCGGCCAAGCTGACCGCGTTCAGCAACGAGTGGAACTCCGGGTTCAAGCAGGGCGCCTTCGCCACGAAGGTCTGCCCCGCGTGGATGCTCGGCGTGATCGAGGAGCACTCCGGCCCGGAGAACGCCGGCAAGTGGGCGGTCACCGCGGCGTTCCCCGGTGGCGGCGGGAACTGGGGCGGCTCGTACCTGACCGTGCCCACGCAGTCGAAGCATCCGAAGGAGGCGGCCGAACTCGCCGCCTGGCTGACCGCGCCCGAGCAGCAGATCAAGGCGTTCAAGGCGAAGGGCACCTTCCCCAGCCAGGTCAAGGCGCTGGAAGACCAGGCACTGCTGAGCGAGACCGACACCTACTTCGGCGGCGCCAAGATCGGGCAGCTGTTCGCCGAGCAGGCCAAGAAGGTCGCGAAGCCGCAGTACAAGGGCCCCGGTGACGGCCAGATCCAGGAGAACGCGTCGAGCCCGGCGCTGCAGGCCGTCGAACAGGGCAAGTCGGCGGACGAGGGCTGGACGCAGCTGCTCGACACCGCGAAGAAGATCACGCGCTGACCGATGACCGTCGTCGACAAGATCGCGCCGGAGGGGAGGAAGGCCGGGGTGCGCACGCCGCCCCGGCCCACCCTCCGCCACCGGCTGAGCCGCTGGGACGTCAAGGTCTCGCCGTACCTCTACATCGCCCCGTTCTTCGTCGTGTTCGGGATCGTCGGACTGTTCCCGCTGCTCTACACGGCGTACGTGTCGCTGTTCAGTTGGGAGGCGGGTGACGACGATCCCGTCTTCATCGGGCTGGACAACTTCAAGGAGTTGTTCGCCGACACGCAGTTCTGGAACGCGCTCGAGAACACCGTCAGTATCTTCCTGCTCTCCAGCGTTCCGCAGCTGATCATCGCGGTGCTCCTGGCGGCGTTGCTCAGCGCCAGGCTCCGCGGGGCGACCGGCTGGCGCGTCGGCGTCCTGCTCCCCTACGCCGCCAGCCTGGTGGCGCTCGGGATCATCTTCGCGAACCTGTTCG
The DNA here is from genome assembly GCF_044765885.1 of Amycolatopsis sp. NPDC102389. NCBI lineage: Bacteria > Bacillati > Actinomycetota > Actinomycetes > Pseudonocardiales > Pseudonocardiaceae > Amycolatopsis > Amycolatopsis sp. NPDC102389. The sequence goes on along the minus strand of NZ_JBIWKX010000035.1, from coordinate 81,465 downwards.
GGCCGAAGTACGGGCTGGTCAACGGTCTGTTGCAGACCATCGGGCTGGACCCGGTCGACTGGCAGGCGGGCCGGTTCAGCAGCCACGTCGCGATCGCGATCATGGTGAACTGGCGCTGGACCGGGTACAACGCGCTGATCGTGCTGGCGGCGATGCAGGCCATCCCGAAGGAACTGCACGAGGCCGCCCTCATCGACGGCGCGGGCACGGCACGCCGGTTCTTCAGCATCACGCTGCCCTTGCTCAAGCCGACGCTGATCTTCGTCACGATCACCTCGACGATCGGCGGCCTGCAGATCTTCACCGAACCCAAGCTGTTCGACGCCATGCCGGGCTCGAACAACGGCGGTTCGTCCAACCAGTTCCAGACCGTGACGCTGTACCTGTACCAAACGGCCTTCGAGAACTACGAACTCGGTTATGCCTCGGCGATCGCGTGGGTGCTGTTCGTGATCATCGTGCTGATCGCACTGGTGAACTTCTTCCTCACCGGCAGGCTCACGGCGGTGAAGAAGAAATGACCACTATCCACAAGGGACTCAAACGAAGCGTTTCGGCGCTGGGCAAACCACGCCGGGCGACCTACGTCGTGCTCACGATCTTCGTGCTGGGCTCGCTCTTCCCGTTCTACTGGTCGTTCCTGGTGGCCAGCCGGGACAGCGGGATGCTCACCGAGCGGGTGCCGCCCTTCCTGCCCGGCGGGAACTTCTTCGCCAACGCGGCGAGGGTTTTCGACACGGTGCCGTTCTGGAAGGCGCTCGCGAACAGCCTGATCGTGTCCGGCACGGTCACTCTCACCACCGTGCTGTTCTCTTCGCTGGCTGGGTTCGCCTTCGCCAAACTGCGGTTCCGCGGGCGGAACGGGCTGTTCGTGTTCATCGTCATCACCCTCGCCGTGCCGACCCAGCTCGGCATCATCCCGCTGTTCATGGCCATGTCGGAGTTCGGCTGGGCAGGCGGGTTGCAGTCGGTGATCGTGCCGAACCTGGTGACCGCGTTCGGCGTCTTCTGGATGCGTCAGTACACAGTGGACGCCGTACCGTTCGAACTGATCGAGGCGGCGCGGGTCGACGGCTGCAGCATGATCCGGATCTTCTGGAACGTCTGCCTGCCCGCGGTCCGCCCGGCGGCGGCGATCCTGGCGATGTTCACGTTCATGACGTCGTGGAACGACTTCCTCTGGCCGCTCGTGGTGCTGGACGCCGGCAACCCCACCGTCCAGCTGGCACTGGAGAAGCTGCAGAGCGGCTACTACGTCGACTATTCGCTGGTGCTGGCCGGGACCACCCTGGCCACCATCCCGATCCTCATCGTCTTCCTCCTCCTCGGCCGCCAGATCGTGGCCGGGATCATGCAAGGTGCCGTGAAAGGGTGACCATGTCCGCTCATCCCGACAGTGTCCGGGCGAAGACCGCGCTGCTGTTCCCGCCCGGATTCGTGTGGGGCGCCGCCACCGCGGCCTTCCAGGTCGAAGGGGCGACGACCGCCGACGGCCGGACCGACTCGATCTGGGACGTCTTCGCCCGCCGCCCCGGCGCCGTCGTCGGCGGCGACACCGGGGAACCGGGTGCCGATCATTACCGGCGCTACGCCGAAGACGTCGACCTGATGCGACGGCTCGGGCTCGGCGCGTACCGGTTCTCCCTGTCGTGGCCGCGGATCCGGCCCGACGGCGGCGACCCGAATCCCCCGGGGCTCGCGTTCTACGACCGGCTCGTCGACAAGCTCCTCGAAGCCGGAATCGAGCCATGGGCGACGCTCTATCACTGGGATCTCCCCCAAACGCTCGAGGACGCGGGCGGCTGGACCTCGCGCGAGACGGCCTTCCGGTTCGCCGAGTACGCCGAAACGGTCGTCGCGCGACTGGGCGACCGTGTGCCGCGCTGGTCCACCCTGAACGAGCCGTGGTGCGCCGCGATGCTGGGCTACGCGCGCGGGATCCACGCACCCGGCAGGCAGGAACCCCGCGCCGCCGTCGCGGCCGCGCACCATCTGCTGCTGGGGCACGGGCTCGCGATGGACGTCCTGCGGCGGCACGCCCCGGCCGCGTCGTCTGGGATCACCCTGAACCTGTACCCGGTGTCGGCGGTGGATCCGTCGTCCACTGTGGACCTGGAGGCGGCGCGCCGGATCGACGGTCTGCAGAACCGGCTCTTCCTGGACCCGGTGCTGCGTGGTTCCTACCCCGAGGACCTGCTGACCGATCTGGCGCCGCTCGGCATCGGAGAACTGGTGCGGGACGGCGACCTCGCGACCATCGCCGCTCCGATCGACTGGCTGGGCATCAACTACTACCGCGGTTACCAGGTCGCGGGCAGCCCACTGCCCGGCAGCGAACCGGCGGGCGCCGACTGGCTCGGCTCCCCCGACGTCCATTTCGTTCCCGACGAGGCGGCGCCGCGCACCGACTCGGGCTGGGAAGTCCAGCCGTCGCGGCTCACCGAATGCCTGCTCCAGGTCCATCGCGACTATCGGCCGATCCCGTTGTACATCACCGAAAACGGTGCGTCCTATCCGGACACGATGATCAGCGGGGACATCGCGGACACCGACCGGATCGCCTTCCTCGACTCGCATCTGCGCGCCGCGTACGAGGCGATCGAGGCCGGCGTCGATCTGCGCGGCTACTTCTACTGGTCGTTGCTCGACAACTTCGAGTGGGCCGAGGGATACGCCAAGCGGTTCGGCCTCGTGCACGTCGACTACGCGACCCAACAACGGACGCCGAAGCGGAGCGCGCTCTGGTACTCCCGGACGATCAGCCTGAACGGGCTGAGCTGACGGCGAGGGTCGTTCAGGACGTCTTTCGTCCCGAACGACCCTCGCCTGAGGGCTACCCGCGAGAGCGCTCGGCGCGTTCCGCGGCGGCACGATCGGCGGCCCGACGGTCCTGACCGTCGGCACGGACGGCCCGGAACCCGTTGACGCAGCCGGGCACATCCGCGGTGGAGGTGCAGTTGTCCGGCCGGTTGCCGCTCACCACAGCCCCGTTCACCAGCGCCACCCGTCCATCGAGCGTGTAGATGCCGCCACCGGAGGCCGGAACCGGGTAGGAGCCGGCCCCAGGTTCGCCCGCGGCGTTTTCGCCGACCGTCACGGCGTCGAGCGTGAGATTGTCATCGAATATGCTGAGCCCTCCGCCCCGGCCTCCGTAACCGGAGATCCCGGAGTAACCGCCCGGCCCCGCGACGCCGGCATCTCCGCCGCGTCCCGCGTGATTGCCGGTGATGATGGTGCGGGTGATGGCCGGGTTCAGCGGCACACCCGGGCTGGTCGACATCATCAGGCCACCGCCCGTGCCGCCGCTGCCGCCGTGCCCGGCGCTGCCGCCCTCCGTGCCACCCGCACCCCCCTTGCCACCGCTCCCGCCACTGTTGCCGGTGACGACACTGTCGGTGAGCCGCAGGACGGTGCCTCTGAGCACGTCGACACCGGCGCCGAAGCCGGCGGAACCGCCCCGGCCACCCGGCTTGGCGGCCACCCCGTTTCCGCCAGGACCTCCGGAGCCGGAGGCGTTGCCGGTGATCGAGCTGCGGGTGATCGTCAAAGTCACCTGTGGGGAACCATAGGAGGAGATCCCACCGCCGAATCCTCCGTAGCCACCGCTACCGGCACTGGTGGTGGCGGTAGCGTCCGCGCCAGGACCACCCGAGCCGGCGGTGTTTCCGCTGATGACGCTGTCGATGATGGTCAGCGGGCCCCAGTTCTTGATACCGCCGCCGGACTCGCCCGGATTCGCGTCGCCATAAGAACCGGTCCCAACCCCGTCGGGGGCGTGGCCGCCCGCGATCGTGACTTCGTTCAACGTCAGGTCGCCCCAATTGGAGATGATCCGGAATCGGGGCGCGTCCTTGGCGCGTTCGATGGTGGCGTGGTTGCCGTGGACGGTGAGCTTTCCCTGGATCGAGGGCAGCCCCGCGTTCCAGGTAGCGTCGGCGACCGTCGTGAGTGTGTAGACGCAGTTCGGCGTCAGGGACAGCGTGTCCGGCGCGGGGGTGGCGTTCGCCTCGACGACGGCCTGGACCAGCGCGGCGGGATCACAGGGAACGGCGGTTTCGTCGGCTTGCGCCGGCGGAGCGACCAGGGCGAACGTCCCCAGCACGGTGGCCGTGGTCGCGATTCGTCTTCGGAACAGGGCACTCGGCGTCATTGAGGAACCTCTCAGGTCAAGGAATCGGATGATGACGATTTCGCGGAATTCCCCAGTCGCGAAACGTCACATCGAGAACACTAGAAGTGCCACCCCTTTCCCTCAATGGATATGATCCACATCACACGATTACCGATTATCGGGAATCGTGGCGAAAAACCGAATACGAAGCGGAAGTCGTATCGGATCACGGTCGCACGGCGGGAATGCGGTGGCCGCGCCCCGGCAGGTCTTGTTATCGTGGAGGCGGACCTGATCGACGAACAGGGAGACCAGACGTGGCAGGTGAAGACGACATCTCCGGGTGAGCCGGAGTTGGCAGGCCACCGGCGCTGACGCCGACGTGGCCACTTTGTCGTCCCCTCGAAACCACGTCCACCGCGGTGCGGCCTTGAGGCGCCCGCTGTCTTTCACGAGGTCATTTCCATGTCAGACGCCTTCGTCGTCGTATCCGCCCTGTCGTTCGCCTGGCCGGACGACACCCCCGTCTTCGACGACCTGTCCTTCACCGTGCCCGGTGGACGCACCGGCCTGGTCGCGCCGAACGGGGCGGGCAAGAGCACGCTCCTCAAACTGATCGCCGGCGAGCTACAGCCGGTGTCCGGGTCCGTCTCCGTCCAGGGAGTCCTCGGCTATCTGCCGCAGTCGCTGCCGCTCACCGCCGACCTGAACGTGGCCGAGGTGCTGGGCATCGCACCGCAGCTCGCGGCATTGAGCGCCATCGAATCCGGCGACGCGAGCGACGAGCACTTCACCACCATCGGCAACGACTGGGACATCGAGGAACGCACCCGAGCGCAGCTCGACCGCCTCGGCCTCGACGGCATCTCGCTGGACCGGAGCCTGCGGACGTTGAGCGGTGGGCAGATCATCTCCCTCGGCCTGGCCGCCCAGTTGCTGAAGCGGCCCGACATCCTGCTGCTGGACGAACCGACCAACAACCTCGACCTCGACGCCCGCCGCAAGCTGTACGGGGTGCTCGAAGACTGGTCCGGCTGTCTGCTGCTGGTGAGTCACGACCGGGAACTGCTCGACCGGATGGACCGGATCGCCGAACTCGATCGCGGCGATCTTCGTTACCACGGCGGGAACTTCACCCAGTACGAAGCGGCGGTCAAGGCCGAGCAGGAGGTCGCGGAACGCAACGTCCGCAGTGCCGAGCAAGAGGTCAAACGCGAAAAGCGGGAGATGCAGCAGGCGCGCGAACGAGCGGCACGACGCGCCGGCAACGCGGCCCGCAACCTCGGCAACGCCGGCCTGCCGAAGATCTTCGCCGGCACCATGAAACGCAACGCCCAGGAGTCCGCGGGCAAGGCGAACGAGACGCACGCCGCCCGGGTCAGCGACGCGAAGAACCGCCTCGACGAGGCAGAACGCTCCCTTCGCGACGACCAGAAGATCGCGCTGATCCTGCCGGGCACCAACGTCCCCGCCGGGCGCACGATGTTCCACGGCGAGCACATCCAGGTGCGCTACGGCGACCGGAACGTCTTCGCGGGCGACGGCGTCGACCTGACGATCCGCGGCCCCGAGCGAATCGCCCTGACCGGCGGAAACGGCACCGGCAAGTCGACGCTTCTGCGGGTACTCAACGGCGACCTCACACCGGACAGCGGCGTGATGAAACGGGCGGAGGGCCGGATCGCGTACCTCTCCCAACGACTGGATCTCCTGGACCTCGACCGGACCATCGCCGAGAACTTCGCCGCGTTCGCCCCAAGCCTCCCCGAGTCGCAGCGCATGACCCTCCTCGCGCGCTTCCTGTTCCGAGGCGCGCGAAGCCAGCTTCCCGTCGGCGTTCTCTCAGGGGGCGAGCGTCTGCGCGCCACCCTGGCCTGCGTCCTGTTCGCCGAACCCGCGCCGCAACTGCTCCTGCTGGACGAGCCGACCAACAATCTCGACCTGGTCAGCGTCGGGCAACTGGAGAGTGCGTTGGGTGCTTATCAGGGGGCTTTCGTGGTGGTGAGCCACGATGAGCGGTTCCTGAAGGAGATCAAGGTGGACCGGCGGGTGCGGCTGACCGGCGGGGCTCTCGTGGAGTCCTGATCTGCTGCCTGGTGGGTCGTGAGTCCGTGAAGGACTCCTTGAGGGACTCTGGGTCCCTCAAGGAGTCCTTCACGGCACCTCGCTCTCGCCTCGCCACTGTGGGTACCTGAACGTAAATGGCATCATCACCCTTCAGTGGCATTTGTTCAGATTGATTGTCGCTCAAAATTACGAACACATGTTCGACAGGATTGCGGTATTATTGAGGGGTGTCCGAGACCTTCCTCCCCGAACTGCCGCAAGAACTGTGGCGCGCTGGCAAGCTGGAGCTTGCCCAGGGCGTGCAACAGTCCCTGCAGGTGATTCGGATGGCGACCGCCGGACTGGGGCAGTTCCTGGCGGAGATCGAGGCTCGTGGCGCCAAAGACTTGTACGGCTACGGCCGGACGGCTGCCTGGTTCGCCGATATAGCCGGGTTGTCGGCCGCTGAGGCGAGCGCGGTGGTGAACCGGGCCATCGCCTTGAACCCGACGCGCGCTTTGGATGGCACGGAGGTTCCGGCCGTTGCTCCCGCCACCGCCGCGGTCGCCGCCGAAGGACTGGTCGGGAACGAGCGGATCGATCAGATCCTGGAGATCTTGAAGAGACTCCCAGCCGACACCTCTGCCGAGGATCGGGAGAGTGCGGAGAAGATTCTCGCCGATCTCGCCCCGAACGCCGGTCCTCGTCAGCTCGCCGACGCCGAAGTGAACCTGCTGGGCTGGCTCGACCCGGACGGCAAGGAACCCAAGGATCCCGAGCCGAAGGAACCGCGCCGCGAGATCACCCTGGAACGGCGCAAGGACGGGTTCTGGAAACTCACCGGCCTGCTCGATGACGAGACAGGTGCCCGCACCGCAGCCGTCCTCGATGCGTACGCCCAGCCGAGGCCGGTGGACGAGTTCGGGCAGGCGGATCTGCGAATGAAGTGCGAACGCATGGGAGACGCCTGGGTCGATATCCTCGACCTGGCAATCGCCTGCCCCGATCAGCCCGGCACCAGCGGCTACCGGACCCTGATCCACGTCACGATCGGGCTTGAGGAACTGAAATCGGGTCTCGGGACCGCGTGCCTGGATTTCGTGGGGACGATGACCGCCCGCGAAGCCCGCCTCGCCGCTTGCGACTGTCTGATGTTGCCGGTCGTGATGAGCGCTGCGGGGGAACCGCTGGATGTGGGACGTCTGCGGCGGTTCGTCACCCCAGGCCAACGACGCGCGTTGAACATCCGCGACGGCGGCTGCGCCTTCCCGGGATGCCATCGGAAACCCAAGAATTGCCACGCCCATCACATTCATCACTGGGTGGACGGCGGGCCGACGGATCTGCGGAATCTCGTGCTGCTGTGCGGTTTCCACCATCGCCTGATTCATCACGGTGACTGGGAAGTACTCATGGCAGCCGACGGGTTACCGGAGTTCATCCCACCCCAATACCGGGACCCGCTCCGAAAACCCCGACGTAACACCCTGCACCACGTCTGAACCCCGAGGAGCCCGTCGGCCACACCGGCGACGGGCCCCTCGTCATGCCCGCAGCTCCCGTAGCCGTCCACGCCCCGAACTCCGACCTTGACCAACGGAGGATCCGTGACACATACCCGGCTGGGGAACATTCCGGACTTTGAACGTCCGCAATCCTCCCCACCCGACTGATCATCGTCGTAGCAGCAATCCCGGCGCTGAGTATCGCGCTCGTGCCAGGCGGCCTGGTCGGCAAGGCGCCGCGGTGCTGGCCGTGTTCGCCTCGATCATGAGCGAGACCGGCAGGCCGCGACCCCGCCCATAGCCACCGAAAGCCCGCCACCACCCCAGCGACGGGCTCGACCACAGCAAAGAAAAGGTCCCGCTTCCGCTCAGCGAAGGCTGGGGGTTCCTGCGAGCAGGAAGCGGGAGTTTGTGGCCGGTACGGGGGCCGCCTCTCGGCGAATGGCTCGACACGGCTCCGGCCGAACCGGTATTCCGTGAAGGCGAAGGGTGAGGCCCGGGGGCACCATCCGTACCGACACTCTCTACAACGCACCACCGGCTGAAATGTTCCCCGGCATCGAGCCCGAATCGCTGTGACCCGCGTCTACACTCGAATGCGGGAACCGACGTTTCCCATAACGTTGCGGAACACGAAAATATTCCCTGACAAGCGGGTGACCTACGTCAACCCGAAGCCAGGCAACAAAAAGACCCGCTCCCGCTCAGCGAAGGCCTGGGGGTTACCTGCGAGCGGAAGCGGGAGCAAAGGTCGATACGGTGGGCCGCCTCTCGGCGAAAGGCACGACATGGCTCCGGCCGAACCGGTATTCCATGAAGGCGAAGGGTGAGGCCCGGGGGCACCATCCGTACCGACACCCTCTACAACGCCACGACGCGGAAGACGTTCCCCGAGAAAAGAGTGACGCACGTCAACACACGAATGCGGTAACGCTCAGCAGGGCGGCGGAACCTGGGCGACGAGTTCTTCGGGAGCGGAAAGGCGCCACGCCTCGTAGACCAATTCGGTGAGCTCGTCGGATTCGATGCCGTCGAGGTAGACCACCACCCAGCCGAATCCCCCGGCCGTGAACTGCACCTCGAAGACGTCCGGCCGTTCGGCCACGAGAGCTTCCTGCTCCGTGAGGGTCTGCTTCAGGCCGACGGTCTGGGTCCGCGGCCAGTAGTAGCCGAATCGCTTCCCGCGCACGCTGAACGACTCCCACTCCTTCGCGTCGGAGCGCTCGACGTCGGCGAGCGTCTTCAGCATCCGGTGGAACTCGTCACTCGACACGCTCATCCGCACCCCAAACCCCAGGAACTCCGTCCGCCCCAGTCTAAACGGCCACCTCCTTTCAGGACGCGAGACGGCGGCCCGAGGGAACGGTAGATTCGCCGGCGGGAGATCCACTCGATCCGGGGAGCTGTGCAATGGACCGACCCGTCACCGCGGCGGAACTGTTCGACGCCATCGGTTCCGACTACGAAGACGTCTTCGGACGGGCTCCGGCGGTCGACAAGGCGGTGCGGTATCTGCTGGACACCCTGCCGCCGTCGTCGAGGGTGCTCGACATCGGCAGCGGAACCGGCAGGCCGGTCGCCGAGGAGCTGTCCTCCGCCGGGCATCGGGTGACCGGGCTCGACGTGTCGTCGGTGATGATCGAGTTGGCCCGTGAGCAGGTTCCGGCCGCCACCTTCGTCCACGCCGACGTGCGCGAATGGACTTCGCCGCCCGGGACTTGGGAGGCCGTCTGCGCCTTTTTCCCGTTCCTTCAGATGCCGCGCAAGGACACCGAAGCCGTGCTCGCCGACATCGCGCGCTGGCTGGTGCCGGGAGGTCTCTTCGCGCTGGTCACCGTTCCGAAGGACGCCGAGAACGCGCCGGCGGAGTTCTTCAGCCGCTCCCTCCTCGTGACCAGTTTCGCGCCGGACGACCTCGTCCGGCGGGTCGAGGCGGCCGGACTGGAGGTCACCGGCACCCACTCCGAGATCTTCACCGCGGACGAGCCGGGCACACCGCCGGAGGAGCACCTCCTGATCACCGCTCGACGCCCGGTCTGATCATGGCGATCATCAGCGTGATCACCCCGGTCCACCCGCCGAGCCTGCCGTATTTGACCGAGGCGTACGAGTCCCTCGCCGCACAGGATCTCCCGCCGGGCTGGACCTGGGAATGGCTGGTGCAGGAGGACGGCGAGACCGGTCTGCTCGACGGCGCCCTCCCCAAGGACGAGCGAGTGCTGCCAGGCTCGGGTCGCCGGGGCGGCCCCGGGGTCGCGCGGATGATGGCCCTGTCCCGCGCTTCCGGGGAGCTGATCAAAGCTCTCGACGCGGACGACCTTCTGGCCCCTGGCGCGCTCTCGCGAGACATCGCCGCGCTCGAGGATCCCGCGATCGGCTGGACCACTTGCCGGGTCCTCGACCTGCTCCCGGACGGGACCACGGCCGGCGTCGACAGCGATCCGGAGGAGGGGCGGATCGAGCGCGGCGCGATCCTGCGGCACTGGCAGCGCAACGGCTACGTGTCCTCGGTGGTCGCCGGGACCTTGTGCATCCGCCGCGACCTGCTGCTGGACCTGGGCGGCTGGATGGCGCTGCCCGCGTCGGAGGACACCGGGCTCGTCCTCGCCGCCAACGCCTGCTCGGACGGCTACTTCATCGCCACGTGCGGCATGTTCTACCGGAAGTGGTCCGGACAGGTCACCAGGTCCGCGGCGCACAACGACGACGGCGAGCGGCTCGCGCGGATGAAACTGATCGAGGAGCGCGCGGAGGTCATGTTGGCAGGTCGACGATGTCGAGCAACGCCTTCGCGCACAGATCCCGGATCTGGTCCCGGGTCAGTCTCCGGTACTTGAGCCAGTCGAGGCAGACCGCCACGACGAAGGCCAGCCAACCGCGGACGAGCACCCGCAGGGCCTCCGGCGGCTCGCCGTCCGGGCACAGCACCTCGAGGATGCGGCGTCCCTGCTCGGCGAAGTTGTTGTCCAGGACTTCGCGGACGCCGTCGACGGCGATGGACGTGCCCGAGTGCAGCGCCCGGTAGCCGTCCTCGTTGGCTTCCACATAGCGGAGGTACGCGTCGAGGCCGGCCGTCAGCTGCTCCTCGACCGGCAGCGTCGGATCGGACTTGGTCATCTCCAGCAGGCGTTCACCCTGGGCCTTGATGACCTCGGTGACGAAGTCCCGTTTCGTCGGGAAGTAGTGGTAGAGCAGCCCTCGCGACACCTCGGCGATGTCCGCGACCTGCTCGATCCACACGTCGTCGTACGGCCGCTCCGCGAACAGGCGGGCACCGATCCGCAGCAGTTGCTCCCGCCGCTCGGCGGTGGTCAGCCTGCTGCGGGGCTTCCCTGAAGTGCTCGGCGCCATCCGGGCATCGTACTTACTTGACACGGGTTCAGTAACAGGCCACGCTCGCTATTGGATGCCGGTTCAACAGCGCTCACTCTGGAGGGGCTCGATGGCCACCGCTCTCCCCCATCCCCCGCGACGGATCCCGCTGATCGGCGACGTGCTGGGCGTTTCGCCGAAGACGCCGGTCCAGGACTCGATGCGGCACGCGGCCGAGCTGGGCCCGGTCTTCGAGCGCAAGGTGTTCGGCCGGAGCATCGTGTTCGTCCACGGCGCCGGGATGGTCGCCGACCTCTCCGACGAGAAGCGGTTCGCGAAGCACGTCACGCCCGCGATCTCGAACCTCCGCCCGCTCGGCGGCGACGGGCTGTTCACCGCGCACAACGAAGAGCCGAACTGGCGGCGGGCGCACGAGATCCTCGCGCCCGCGTTCAGCCGCAACGCCATGCAGCGTTACCACCCCACGATGCTGGCGATCACCCGCGAACTGCTGGACGCGTGGGACAGTGGTGGCGAGGTCGAGGTCGCGGACGACATGACCAAGCTGACGCTGGAGACCATCGGCCGGACGGGTTTCGGCTACAGCTTCTCGTCGTTCGAACGCGCCGAACCCCATCCGTTCGTCGCCGCGATGGTGCGCACGCTTCGGCACGCGCAGCGGACGGCGATCCAGCCGCCGGTCATCGGCCCGCTCCTGAGCCGTAAAGCGAACCAGCGCAACGAAGCCGACCTCGCGTTCCTGCACTCCGTCGTCGCCGACGTCATCGAGGCGCGCCGGAACGATCCGAGCACCGAAGACCTGCTCGGGCTCATGCTGAACACCACCCAGCCGAGCACCGGCGCGGCGCTGGACGAGGACAACATCCGGCACCAGATCATCACCTTCCTCGTGGCGGGGCACGAAACCACGTCGGGCGCGCTGTCGTTCGCCCTGTACTACCTCGCCCGCAATCCGGACGTCCTGGCCCGCGCGCAGTCCGAAGTGGACAAGGTCTGGGGCGAGAATCCGGATCCGTCCTACGAGGAGGTCGCCAAGCTGCGCTACGTCCGCCGCGTGCTCGACGAAGCGCTCCGGCTCTGGCCGACGGCGCCCGCGTTCGCGCGGCAAGCCCAGGTGGACACCGTCGTCGGCGGTGAATACCCGATGCGGAAGGGACAGTGGGCCCTGGTCCTCATCCCGGCACTGCACCGCGATCCCGTCTGGGGAGACGATCCGGAATCGTTCGATCCGGACCGCTTCTCCCCGGAACGCAACCGTGCCCGCCCGGCGCACGTCTACAAACCCTTCGGCACCGGCGAGCGGGCCTGCATCGGACGGCAGTTCGCTCTGCACGAGGCGACGCTGGTGCTCGGCATGCTGCTGAGCCGGTACGACCTGCGGGGCGACCCGTCCTACCGGCTGAAGGTGCAGGAGCTGCTGACGCTCAAGCCGGAGGGCTTCAAACTGCAGGTCTCGCTCCGCGACCGGGCGACGGTGTCCGCCTAGGGTTTGAGCACTCCGTCGAAGAAGGCGTCAACCAGGGCGCGGGGAACATTCGCTCCCGTCAGCGCCCGATAGACGATCGGGCCGATGACGGCGTCGAGCGCGGCATCGAGGTCCAGCGCGGTCGAGACCTCGCCGGATTCGATGCCGCGCGCCAGAAGCTCGCGTTCGAGTTCGCGGCGTGGACCGAGATAGCGGTCGTGCAGGCTCTTGGCGGTTTCCGGGCTGTGCTGGGCCTCGGCGATGAGCGCGAGCAGGACCTTGCCCGCCGGGTCGCGGGTGACGAACCGCGCGTAGCCGCGAAAGTAGTCACGGATGCCGTCCTTCGCCGGGACCGGGAAACGCTTTTCACTGTCCTCGATGAGCGTGTCGAGCAGGATCTCGACCTTCGACGGCCACCAGCGGTAGATCGTCTGCTTGGCGACGCCCGCCTGCCGCGCGATCGCCTCGATGGTCAGCCGCGCGAAGCCGTGCTCGACGAGCAGGTCGTCCGCGGCGTGGAGCACGGCCAGGCGGGCGGCCTCGTCGCGCTGGTTGCCGGAGCGCGCCCTGCGGGGCTGCGAATTCACGGCTGGCATGCGGTCACAGTACCGGCCGTCACGGCCGATCCCGGGCGACAGGGTCCGTGCTACTGTCTAGACGCGACGTCGCGTCTAGACAAAATCCGATTCCCAAGGAGTTTTCGTGTCCGACACATCCGATCGCCGCGCTCTCGTCATCGGCGCCTCGCGAGGGCTGGGACTGGTCCTGGCCGAGGAGCTCACCCGGCGCGACTGGCAGGTCGTCGCCACGACGCGCCAGAGCGGAGGCGAACTTCAGGAGAAGGCCGACGCCTCGAACGGGCGGCTGCGGGTCGAATCACTGGAGATGACCAGCGACGAGCAGCTCGCCGCCCTGCGTGACCGGCTCGACGGCACCAAGCTCGACCTGCTCTTCGTCAACGCCGCGATCGACCGCGGGAATCTGCCGATCACCGAGGTCTCGACAGAGACCTTCGCCGAAGTCATGATCACCAACGCGTTGCGTCCGCTGCGCACCCTCGAAGCCCTTCGCGATCTGGTCGTACCCGGTGGCACCGTCGCGGTCATGTCGTCCAGGCAGGGCAGCATCTCGCTGAACACGAGGCCGGGGTTCGAGGCCTACAAGGCCAGCAAGGCCGCGCTCAACCAGCTGATGCGCAGCTACGCCACCCGGTACGCCGATGACGGGCACACCAAGCTCCTCATCCACCCTGGCCACAACCAAACTCCGCTCGGTGGCCCAGGCGCTCCCCTGACTCCCGAGGAGAGCATGCCCGCCGTCGTCGACGTCCTCGAAGCACAGGCCGGTGCGCCGGGCCTCCAGTTCCTCGATCTCTACGGCAAGGTCGTGCCCTGGTAGTCACATCTCCCCTCCGGGATCCGTCAGAGCAGCATGCAAACCCGCATCCCGAACCCCGCCCTGTCGAACCCGGCCACGTTGAAGGCCCTGATCGCGTTGGCCGAGTCCACCGGCGACACCGGTGTCCCGAAGACCACGCACTACCTCATGCACGTCCGCGCCAGCCAGATCAACGGCTGCAGCGGCTGCCTGGAGTTGCACACCAAGGAAATGCGCAAGGCGGGCGAATCCGACGAACGGATCTTCACCGTGGCCGCATGGCGCGACACCGCCTACTTCACCGAAGCCGAACGCGCGGCACTCGCGCTGGCCGAGGCCCTCACCCGCATCGCAGACCGGGCCGACCCGGTCGACGACGAGGTCTGGAGTGAGGCCGCTCGTCACTACGACGAAAAGCAGCTCTCCAGCCTGGTCCTCTCCATCGCCGCCATCAACACCTGGAACCGGCTCAACGTCGCCACGCGGCAGATCGCCGGCGCCGCCTGACCGGGCTATTCGGCCTGCCGTAGCTCCACACAGCACTCGGCCGCGCCGGGAACGAGGGCCGCTTCCACGTTCCCGGCGCGCACGCCGTTCAGGAAACCGGTCAAGAAGGCCTGGTTGATCCCGCAGACCAGGTCCGGAGCCTGCGCGGCCAGCGGGTGGAACGGGCAGTTCCGCAGCCGGACGCAGGTCCTGCTGTCCCGGCTCGGCTCGAAGCCGTAGCGGCGAAGCATTCCTTCAGCCACGGTGAGCGCGCGTTCCGCGCCGAGCCTGCCGGGCCGCGTCCGCGCGCGTTCCTCCTCACCCGCCGCGAAGCCACGCTCCCCCGCCACCCGGCGCACGGCCTCCCTCGCCGTCTCACCGGTCTCTTCGGCGAGCACGGCCTCGGCGAGGATGCCGGCCAGGATCTCGTGACGCCGGACGGGAAGCTGCACCTGGATGGCCTCGTCGACGGGTTCGTAGACCTTCGGCCTCCGCCCGACCTTCACCACCGGGCCCGCCGCGAAACCGAATCTGAGCAGCCCGGCCGCCACGAGTTTGTCGAGATGGAAGGCGGCGAGCTTGCGGGAGATCCCGACCGCGGCCGCCGCCTCGTCCCGCGTGACAGGGCGCCGTGCTCGCCGGGCGTAGGCGTACATACCCCGGCGAAGGTCGTCGTCGAGCGCCGCCACCGCGGCGATGGAGGGAGCGTCGAGGCCGTCCGGGTCGGGCAGGTCGGGCACTGTCACGTACACCACGATATCGCCTATCTCAACCGGCGGAACACCTTGGATCACGGATCTACCATGTAAGATGAGCCCGCGGGTGGAAAAACACCCAAAAGTCTTGGTTTAATAACACTGGGGATCGCGCTCAGCCTAGGAGGCCCAATGTCCACTCCCGCCTTGCGCGTCGTGCACGAAACCGGGCCGGGGCCGGACCTGGAGGCCGCCGAGGCCGCGGCCGCCGATCTCCTCACCGCACTGGGCATTTCGCTGGACTCCGAGAGCCTTCGCGGCACGCCGGGCCGGATGGCGCGCGCGTACGCCGAGCTGTTCTCCCCTCGGCCGTTCGACCTCACGACTTTCCCCAACGACGAGGGCTACGACGAACTCGTCCTTGCCAGGGGGATCCCGGTCCGATCCGTCTGCGAGCACCACCTGCTGCCGTTCGTCGGCGTCGCGCACGTGGGTTACCTGCCGGGCGAGCGGATCCTCGGCCTGTCGAAGCTGGCCAGGATCGTCGAGCATTTCGCCTGTCGTCCGCAGGTTCAGGAGCGGCTCACGAAGCAGGTCGCCGACTGGCTCCAGGAGCAGCTCGAACCCCGTGGTGTCGGCGTGGTGATCGAAGCGGAGCACTCGTGCATGACTTTGCGCGGAGTCCAGGCCGTCGGGTCGAGCACCGTCACCTCCACCCTGCTCGGCACGCTCCGCGAAGACGCCCGCTCGCGGCAGGAATTCTTCGCCCTCACCGGTATCAACGGCTGACAGCGGCTCCTTCCGCGTAGGCCGCGGAGACGATCGCACGGTCGAACACCCGCCAGGTGAGCGCGGAGACGATCACAGCCACCACGAAACCGGCCCAGTACGGCGTCGTCAGCCCGAACTTCGACGCCACCGCGCCGCCGAGCACCGCGCCGACACAGTTGCCGCCCGCGACGATGAACAGGCTGGTGCTGCCGACCCGGCCGAGCATGTCCGGCGGCGTGAGCCGCTGCCGCAGCGAGCTGGCGACGATGCCCCACAGCGCGCCGTGCACCCCGAACAGGAACAACGTCACCCCGACCACCGGCGCGTTCGTGCTCGTCGCCAGCACCAGATGGGTCGCGGCCTCGATCAGCAGCCCGATCCGCAACGTCCAGGTCGGCGTGCACCACGCGATCAGCCGATCTCCCGTGACCGAGCCGAGCAGCCCGCCCACCGCCATACAGGTGAAGAGCAGGCCGTATCCGACGGAACCCAGCTGGAGCCGCTCCTTCGCCAGCAACACCAGCACCGAGGTGGCCGCGACGAGCGTCAGGTTCAGCATGCCGATCAACCCGACCATAGTCCGCAGCAGGCGCTGCCCGGCCAGCCACCGGAATCCTTCGGCCGCCTCCGACCGCACCGAGCGGCGCGCGGCCGGCTCGCCGTGATCGTCACCGGGCCGCGACCGGTACGCACCCGCGATCAGCCCGAGCAGCAGGGCGCTGACCGCGTACGTGCCGGCGTTGAGGTAGAACGGGATGCTCGCCGCGACGCCGAACAGGAATCCGCTCAGCGGCCCGGAAAGCATGCCGTGGGCCAGCGTCGTCCCGGCGTACAGCCGCCCGTTCGCCCGCTCCAGCAACGACTTCGGGACGATCGCGGGCAGCATCGCCCCGCTTGCCGTGCGGAACACGACCTCACTCGCGTTGATCACGAAGAGGACGGCGTACAACAACGCGATGCTGACGTTCCCCCACGTGATCGCAACGGCCAGCAGCGCGACGGCGGGCACGCGGATCCAGTCGAGGGTGATCATCAGCTTCCGCCGGTCCACCCTGTCGACCAGCACCCCACCCGGCAGCGAGAACAGCAGCCAAGGCAGCCATGCCACCGCGAATCCGCCCGAGACCACGAGCGGCTCGTCGGTGCGGGACGCGATCAGCAGCGGTGCCGCCACCGTCGCGAGACCGCTGCCCAGCGCGGACGTCGTACTCGCCGCCCAGAGCTTCACGTATCTGCCGTCGAGCCGCTCCCCCGTCATGAGATCAAACGTAGCGAGCGGTGACCGAGCGGAGGCGGAGTTTCACCCACAGCTGAGCGCTCGGCCTCTAGACTGCCCTTCCGTTCGGCCTTGGGAGGGGACCACGAATGGTGCTGGTACGCGATGTCAATCCGTCGATCCTGCTGATGCACAAGGCGCCTGGCACGAAACCGGGCCCTTACCTGCCACGGGATATCGACCAGCGGCTCATCACGGCGCTCACCTCCGATAGCCGGGTCACGCTCGTCGTCCACGAGGTCTACTCGGGCGCGAGGCGCTCGGCTTTGCAAGCCCTGACCGTGACGTACCCCGGAATGGAACTGATCATCGAGCCGGAGATCGACGACCTCGTGTCGGACCGGTACCACGGACCGGCGGCGCTCTGGCTCGACCAGAAACTGCCCCAGACCCTCGGACGCGCCCCCATCTCTGTGGCCAATTGGCTGGAGATCGATCACCGGCGCCGAGTGTTAGGCCTCGTCGACGCGAGCCAGTACGAACACCCGGAACTACGCGCGGCGATCGATCAGCTCGCGCCGACGGTCCTCCACATCGGCCCGAACCTCTCCGCCCAGGAACGTGTGAAGGCCGAGGAGATGTTCCCGGGAGTAGGCCCCATCCGCACGATCGACGAGATCGCCGCCGCGTCGAATCCCATCGGTTCCGAGCACGCCGATCCGGATCCGTTCGCCGCCCACGTCGCCGATTACCGGCCCGACACCGACGACGGCGTCGACCGCCTCGGCATCGGCACCGACGTGCGCATGCTCGCCGACCTGGTGGTCTCCCGGATGATCACCCCTCCCCTGTCGATCGGCCTGTTCGGCAGCTGGGGTTCGGGCAAGAGCTTCTTCATGCGGCAGATGCAGCTGCGTGTCCGTGAGCTCGCCGATTCCGCGCGGACGGCCGAAACCGAGGCGGGCGCGCACGGGAAGTCCGTGTCCTCCTATTGTTCCAGTGTCCGCCAGATCAGCTTCAACGCCTGGCACTACAGCGAGGCGAACCTTCTCGCCAGCCTCGCCACGCACATCTTCGACAACCTCGCCGCGAGCGGCGCCGAGAACGACCTTCAGCGCCAAGCCGACCTGCTCGCCGAACGCCGCAAGACCGAGGAAACCCTGCTCGGCAGGCTCAGCGCGGTCCGGCTCGAACGCAGAACCCTGACGGCCCAGCAGAAACAAGCGAAGCGAAGGCGACGAAAACCGCGCGAATACGTCCGCGCGGTGTTCGACAGCCTCACCGAGGCGGACAAGGCGTGGATCGCGTCCAGAATCGGCGTCGACCAGCCGACCGCCGAGGATCTCGAACGCCTCGCGCAGGAGACCGGCGGGCTGCGTTCGGACGTCGCCGAATTCTGGCGACGCCTGCGACAGGATCCGGTCCCGCTGCTGGTCCTGATCGGCGGACTGGTGACGGTCCTGGTGGTCACCTTGCTCGTCGGCCGGTCACAGGTGTCCGGCGTGCTCGGCGGGCTCACGGTGGTGAGTTCCGCGCTGACCGTCGTCCTGCGGATGCGCGCCAGCGCGGACCGGATCCACCAGGCGCTCGGCAAACTCGGCGGTCCGTCCGAAGAGGACGAAGAGACCGAGCGGCGACTGGCCGAACTCGACGCGGAATCGGACCGGCTCGAAAAGGCGGTCACCGAACTCGCGCCGGGGCTGGACCTCGTGTCGTTCGCCGAGTCCCGGGTGTCGGACTACGTCGAGCATCTGGGCGTGGTCTCCTTGTTGCGCAAGGATCTCGAAACGTTCGCGACGATGCTCGCCGAGGTGCCACACGGTTCCGGCAAGATCGAACGGACCGTTCTCTACATCGACGACCTCGACCGCTGCCCGCCCAAAGTCGTCGTCCAGGTCCTCGAAGCCATCCATCTCCTGCTGGCCCTGCCCGTGTTCGTCGTCGTGGTGGGGGTCGACTCCCGATGGCTCAAGAAGGCCGTCGAGCAGCACTACGAGGAGATGCTCGGCGACGACCCGGAAACCTTTGCCGAGAACTACCTCGAAAAGATCTTCCAGGTGCCGTTCACGTTGTCCCCCATGGACGATCCAGGGTTCGCGGGGCTCGTGCGCGGGCTCGCCGACACCGAGGTCCAGGACGTCTCGCCGTCGCGAACGCCCGTCGAACCGGATCGGGCCAGTGGCGACCGCTCTCCGGTCGCGACCGGTCTTCGTCCTCGCGCGGAAGCACCGCGACCGTCGTCCGGACAGTCCACAATAGACCTACGACCTCCTCGGCTGGTGATCTCGGCGCCGGAACTGGACTTCCTGCCGACACTGGCCCCGCTTGTCCGGTCACCGCGGGCCGCCAAACGGCTCCTGAACCTGTATCGCCTGCTGCGGGCACGGTTCGCCGGAGAAGACCTCGCGGCGTTCCTCGCCGACGGTGACCGCGAGGCACCGTTCCGCGCGGTGCTGGTGCTGCTCGCGGTCCACGTCGGGTATCCGGACGCCGTCCGGTGGTTCGCCTCCATCGAGGGGACCGACCCGGACGACAAGGCCGTCGAGATCGTGTCGTCGATGAACGACCACGAGCTGCGGCCGAAGCTCGAACGTGGCCTGTCCGGCGAAGCGTGGCCACTGCTGGCCGGGTCCTATCAGCGCTGGCTGCCGTTGGTGAACCGGTTCTCGTTCGCCCGCGACCGCTCGATGTCGGGCCCGCGGTAGAGCCGCTCGGGGATCTTCGCCAGTGTCGACGGATGGACCTGCGGGCCGAGGCCGTAGAGCTTCTGGAAGCTCATGATCAGCGGCCGCCACCGATCGGGGTCGATCCGGTCTTCGGTGCCCGGCATCCGCACGTCGTCGTGGACGTGGACACGCTGCACGCGGACCTCGAACACGAGGACTCCACCGCGTTGTTTCGGGTCGTCCTCCGCGAGCGGGTGGACGGCCTCGACGACGGCCTCCATCGTCACGGGACATTCCGCGACGCGGGGCGGCCGGACCGTCTCCGACTCGACCGGGGTGAGCCCGGCACGGGCGAACTTGTCCGGTTCGTGCCGATAGCCGCGTTCGTACTTGCGGGCCGGGACGGGATCCGATCCGGTGGTGAGCGCCAGCCTGTCGACTGCGGCCGCCAGCGCGTCGGAAGGGAGATTCAGAACACATTCGCGGTTGCGCATGAGATTCTGCGCGGTCTTCGATTTCGCGCCCAGTCCGAGCATTCCCCGCCAGCCGAGCCAGAACGCCGACGACATCGGGGCCAGGTTCGGGATGCCCGCCTGGTCGACCGTCGACAGGAGCACCACCGGGGTGCCGAAGTAGAGGATTCCTGGCTCGATACGGGTGTGCGCGGTCTCGGCCGCCGACGTTGTCACTGTCACGTCCGCCAGCTTCACCGCCTCTCGCGCCGGAGGCTGGCGTTAATCGGACGTCGCGATCGACACCGTCGGCGGACGGCGTCACGCCGCCGGAACACTTACCCTTTCCCTGACGGTTCCCTTGCGCGGCCGTGAACCCGCGGTCGTTCGGAGTATTGCGTTCGGCCGATTGCTGGTAGGTTCGCCGAACTTGAAGGACGAAGGAGGCGCCGGCAGCGGCCCGGTCAACACCCGAACGCGCGTGGTGAGGCGAATCGCATGCGAGACGATGTGGTCCAGGCGAGCTCGATTCTCGGGCATTCCCCCGGCCAGGTTTGGGAAGTGATCGGCGATCCCGAGTCCTACTCGAGGTTCGTCGCGGAGATCAGCTGGTGCGAGATCCAGCGCCCCGCCGAGCGTGGGCGTGGCCCGAAATGTCTTGTCCGGTTGGAACCGCGGCCGGGGACACTCGTCGTCGGTGACATCGAAGCCCGGGTCTGGCGGCCGGGCGAACACGTCGTGTGGTGCGGCGTCGAGAACGACGGTGTCTGGGTTTCGGTGGAGCTGCGGCAGGCTCCCGGCGGCGGCACGGAACTCGTCGCTCAGCTGATGCTTCCGGCCCCGCACTCCGCTCTCGTCTCCGCCGCGTCCTTCAAACGCACCGTCCGCGCGACGGCCCGCCGGATCGATCTGCACCTTTCGGGCCGGGCGGCGTCACCCCAGGACGAACCGGCGCACACCAAGGCCACCACGCTGCACACGGCGAGCACGCTGATCAAGGCAGGCGTGCTCGCGGCGGGACGCCCGGACAAGATCGCCCGGCAGCTCACCTCCTTGTCGCAATGGGGCGCCACCCTCGCCGGCGGCTACTCGGCCAACGCCGCCCGCGTGCCCGACGACGTCGCGTTGCACGACGAACGCAACGTCCGGACGTTCCAGCAGACGGCCGATCGCAGCAACCAGCTCGCGAACGCCCTCACGGCCCGCGGAGTGCGCGCCCGTGACCGGATCGCCTTGCTGTGCCGCAACCATGCCGCGATGGTCGAGTCGCTGATCGCGTGCAGCAAACTCGGGGTGGACGCGATCCTGCTCAACACCGGGCTTTCCGCCGACGCCGTCGCGGACGTGATCGGGCTGCACAAACCGGTCGCGGTCCTCGCCGACGACGAGTTCTCGCGCGTCATCGCCGGCATCCCCGGCGATTTCCTGCGGCTGTCCACCTGGCCGGAGACCGAGAACGGCTACCCGACGATCGATCAGCTGATCGCCGGGGTGCCCGCCACCAAACTCAAACCGGTGGACCGGATCGGCAGGCTCGTCGTCCTCACTTCGGGCACCTCGGGAACGCCCAAGGGCGCGCGACGTCCGACTCCGAAAGGACTCTCGACGTCGGCCGCCATGCTCGACAGGATCCCGCTCCACTCCGGAGACCGCTTCGTCGTGGCCGCGCCGCTGTTCCACAGCTGGGGGCTCGCCGGCATGCAGATCGGGATGGCCGTACGGGCTTCGCTGTCGCTGATCCGCCGGTTCGACGCCGAAGAGATCTTGAGGACCATCGCCGAACATCGGTGCGGCGTGCTGTTCGCCGTCCCCATCATGTTGCAGCGCATCCTCGACCTGCCCGAACGGATCCGCACCCGCTACGACCTGTCGTCACTGCGGATCGTCGCCAGCAGCGGATCCGCGCTGCCGGGCCCGATCGTCACCGAGTTCATGGACACCTTCGGGGATGTGCTCTACAACTTCTACGGCTCCACCGAGGTTTCGTGGGCCAGCATCGCCACACCCGAGGATCTGCGCGCCGCACCGACCACCGCCGGCCGCTGCCCGCCCGGCACCCGCGTCGCCATCCTCGACGACGACCACAACCGCGTCCCGCCGGGCTGGGAGGGACAGATCTTCGTCGGCAACGACATGTTGTTCGAGGGCTACACCGACGGCGCCAGCGTGCCCCGGGCGGAGAACCTGATGGCGACCGGCGACGTCGGCTACCAGGACGCCGCCGGCCGCCTCTTCGTCACCGGCCGGGCGGACGAGATGATCGTGTCCGGTGGGGAGAACGTGTCGCCCCGCCCGGTCGAGGAGGCCATCGTCGCGCTGCCCGGCGTCCACGAAGCCGCCGTGATCGGCGTGCCGGATCGCGAGTTCGGGCAACGCTTCGCGGCGTACATCGTCCCGAAACGCGGCGCCCGGATGAGCGCGGACGACGTCCGCGCCTACATCCACCACCGGCTGGCGCGTTTCGCGGTCCCGCGGGACGTGTACTTCGTCGAGGAGCTGCCCCGGAACGCGACCGGGAAGGTGCTCAAGCGGTTGCTGCGGGACGAGACCTGGCCGATCGGTCAGTAGCGTGCCGCTCCCGCAGGAGAAAGCGCTGGATCTTCCCGCTCGGCGTCTTGGGCAGCTCCGGCACGAAACGCACCTCACGCGGGTAGGCGTGCGCGGCGAACCGGGTCTTCACCAGTTGCTGCAGTTCGGTCACGAGCGCGTCGTCCGCGGCGACACCGTCCCGAACCACCACGTACGCCACGACCACCTCGCCGCGCAGCTCGTCCGGGACGCCGATGACGGCGGACTCGGCCACGGCGGAATGCTGCTGTAGAACGCTTTCCACGTCGAACGGGCCGATACGGTAGCCCGCCATCAGGATGACATCGTCGTCCCGCGAGGCGAAGGTCAGATAGCCCTCCACGTCCTTGGCGGCGACGTCGCCGGTGTAGTACCAGCGGCCGTCCTCGCTGAAGCGGGCGGCGGTGCGCTCGGGGGCGTCGCGGTAGCCTCGGAACCACAGGAGCGGGCTCGCGGGAAGGTCCAGTGCGACGCGGCCGCGTTCTCCCGGCTCCGCGATCACATCGGCGTCCTCGCGGAGCACCTCGACGGCGAACCCCGGCAGGACGCGCCCCATCGAACCGGGCTTGACCTCCGCGCGGAGGTCCGGATGCCACGCGTTGCCGACCACCATGCCGAGTTCCGTCTGTCCATAGTGGTCGTAAACGCCGACACCGAGCTTCGACGACGCCCACTCCAGGACGTCCGGGGTCAACGGTTCGCCCGCCGACGAACAGTGCCGCAGGCGGAGGCCGTCCGGTACCGGGGCGGCCGAGTTCCGGAGCGCGCGGTACACCGTGGGCGCGGCGGCGAAGTTGGTCACGCCGAACCGCTCCAGCACCGACCACGTCAGCTCGGCCGAGAAACCCGCGTGCAGCAACAGGCTCCGCCTGCCGGTCGCCATCGGCGTCATGATCGCGTAGTAGAGACCGTAGGCCCAGCCGGGGTCGGCGGCGTTCCAGAAGACGTCGTCGGCGCGGACGTCGAGCGCGAAGTCTTGGTACGACTGGAAACCCGCGAGCGCGCGGAGCGGGATCGGGACGGCTTTGGGTGTGCCCGTGGTCCCGGAGGTGAACAGCTCGACCAGGACCCCGGACCCGCCGGTCTCAGCGGCTCCCGGCAGCGGAGCGGCGTCGGCCAGCAGTTCCTGGAACGACAGATCACCCTCGTCACCGTCGCCGACGACCACCACCCGCCGTGACGGGTCGGCGGGCAGATCGGCGGACGGCGTCAGCTTCGAGCGCTGACCGGCGTCCGCGATGACGACCTTCGTGCCGTTGCCGGTGATGCGCAGCGCGATGGCGGGCGGCGCGAACGCGGTGAACAGCGGGACGTGCACCGCGCCCAGCCGCCAGATCGCGAGCAGCGCCACGACCAGTTCCGCCGACTTGCCCATCAGGGTCGCCACCCGGTCCCCCGGCCCGACCCCGAGGCCGAGCAGCGCCCCGGCGAACCGTTCCGACCGCTCACGCAGCTCGCCGTAGGTGAGGTCCACACTGGTCAGATCCGCTTCGACCACGGTGAACGCGACCGCGTCCGCCGGATGCCGGTCGCACAACAGCGTCGCCGCACTGGCCCGCTCGTCGTCGTAGACCTCGAGCAACCGCCGGACGTGAGCTTCGGTCATCGTTTCTCCCGGGACCTGTCGAAGGCGTACAGTTCCGGAAATCGTGCGGGCGGACCCGATCCGTCCACCACCCCCGATCGAGGGGGATCACCGAGGAGGGTGAGCCGATGCCGGTCGACGACGCCCAGCTCCTCGGCGCGGTCTCGGACCTGCGCCGGGACACCGGCCTGCCGGTCGGCTTCGCCGGGATCGCCGGCGCCTCACCTCGGATGCGGCTGACCGCGTTCCTCGGCAACCGGGGCACCGCGCTGAACGGCCTGTCCGTCCGCGCGGGCTGCGGTCTCGGCGGCAAGGCGCTCGCACTGACCCGGCCGGTCGTCGCCAACGGCTACCACAGCGCCACCACGATCAGTCACGACTACGACGAGCCGGTCCGCGACGAGGGCATCCACTCGGTGGTCGCGATCCCGGTCGTGGTGCGCCGTCGCGTCCGTGCCGTGCTCTACGGCGGCCTTCGCGACGAGGCCGTCCTCTCCGACCGGACGATCACCGCGGCCCTGCACGCCGCGCGCGATCTCGAACAGACGTTGGCCGTCGAGGACGAGATCGAGAAGCGGCTCGCCGAGGCGCGGCCGCTGGCCGAGCACCATGAGGCGGCCGCGCCGCGCGAGCGGCTTCGTGAGGTGTACGGGGAGTTACGGGCGCTCTCCGGCCAGATCGGCGACAGCGTGCTCCGTGACCGCCTCGACGCGGTGTGCGAGAACCTCACCGGCGCCGCTTCCCCGGTCGTGCGCCTGGCGCCGCGGGAGCTGGACACCGTCGCGCTCGTCGCGCTCGGGCTGACGAACGCCGAGATCGCGCACCGGCTGGGCCTGACCGCGGAGACGGTCAAGAGCTACCTGCGGGACGCGATGCGCAAACTCGACGCGACCTCGCGGCTGCAGGCCGTCACGCACGCGCGGCGAGCCGGCCTGCTCCCCTGACTCAGCCTGCGGGAACCGGCGAGACCGAGGAGATGCAGTACTTGTCGCCGCCTCCATGGTCCCGGTGAAGTCCTCTTCGTGGTTCAGCGTTCCGGACACCGTGAGCGTCACAGAACGTCTCGTGGTGAAGCGGGCTCGCCCACGAGGCTCATCCCCTCTTGACTGTCCATAAGGGACACTTTGCGAGAACATGGCGCCCGTTTTAGGTGATATGCTCGGTTTGACAACGGGGTCATGAGTGCTAATGAGCGTTCTATTGAGGGGTAAGTCAAATATGGCGCGCCGCGCACTCTTTACACCCTGGGTCCGCGCTGACCGACGAGGGTCGACCGCGCCACGAATGTCCACAAGGGACACTTTTCGAGCCACAAGTGTCCGATTTGGGTAGTATGCACGGTGTTGCAAGGGGGTCGTGAGTGACAAAGAGGGTTCTAACCCTCATTAGCACTCACGACCCCGCGCAGAATCGTACATTAGACACCAATCAGACACTCAAGCATCGTGACGTGTCCTTGTGGACACTGAGTCCGGTCGGCGCCCAGAATCAACCCTAAACTGGTTCCAACCGTCATCACCACTCGCGAATCACTAGAATCGGCCCATGAGACGGCTGGCCGTGGTGGTCTTCAACGGGGCGTCGCTCGGCGCGATGTCCTTCGCGTTCGGCGTTTTCGAGATGGCTTCCGCCTTCGGGGAGTTGCCCGGCCTCGAACTCAAGGTCGTGGGCGGTGAACCGGGCACCGCGCTGCGGGGCGGCGGGCTGACCGTCCCGGTCCCCGAAGACCTCGGCGCGGTCCGGGACGCGGACTTGGTGCTCGTCCCCAATTGGCGGTCGCCGATGGAGGATCCGCCGGAAGCTGCGCTGGAGGCACTCCGCTCGGCGCACGACCGTGGTGCCCGGGTCGCCGGGCTGTGCAGCGGCGCCTTCGTACTGGCCGCCGCCGGACTGCTCGACGGGCGCCCCGCGACCACGCACTGGGCGATGGCGCCGCTGCTCGCGGCCCGGTTCCCCGCCGTCCGGCTCGACGAATCGGTGCTGTACATCGACGACGGCGACATCCTGACCGCGGGCGGTGGCGCGGCGGGGATGGACCTCGGCCTGCACCTGATCCGCTCCTGGTGCGGCGCGGAGGTGGCGAACCGGCTGGCGAAGGGCATGGTCGTCCCGCCGCATCGACCTGGTGGGCAGGCGCAGTACATCGAATCGCCGATCCCGGAACTCGACGAGGGCGACCCGGTGTCGGAGACGATGGCCTGGGCGCTGACCCGGCTCGACACGGCGCTCCCGGTCGACGAGCTCGCCAGGCGGGCGCATATGAGCAGGCGCAACTACGACCGCCGGTTCCGTGAGATCACCGGCGCCGCGCCCGGCACCTGGCTCACCCATCAGCGCGTCATCCGGGCGCAGCAGCTGCTCGAATCCACCGATCTCCCGGTCGACGAGATTGCCAGGTATTGCGGGTTCTCTTCGTCCGCCGCGCTCCGGCCACATTTCCGGCGGCAGGTCGGGGTCACACCGGTCTCGTACCGGGAGACGTTCGGGACCAGGCTGGGCGTGCCGGAACCCATCCTGTCCTGAAACAAACCTTGATTGGCGAAAACACCGCTCACGGCAGGTACCGCGACGGGGCCACGATCGAGACATGACCGAAGACAGCCGTTCCTTCCTCAACCGCCGGTCCATGCTCACCCTCGGCGCGGGGGCCGCGGCCGCGCTGGTGGCCTCGGGTGGCATCGCCGAGGCGGGCCAGTCCGGCGCCCCCGGCGACGCGGAACTCGCCCGGTCGCTGCCCGGCGGTTTCCGCAGCGAGTACGCGCAGGTCAACGGCGTCCGGCTGCACTACGTCGCCGGCGGCCGGGGCGAGCCGCTGATCCTGCTGCCGGGCTGGCCGGAGACCTGGTGGCAGTATCGCGAGATCATGCCGGAGCTGGCGAAGCGCTACCGCGTGATCGCCGTCGACCTGCGGGGCATGGGCGGCTCGGGCAAGCCCCAAGGCGGGTACGACAAGAAGACGATGGCCCGCGACATCTTCGAACTCGTGCGCACGCTCGGCCACCGGCAGGCCCATATCGCCGGGCACGACATCGGCGCCATGGTCGCGTTCGCCTTCGCCGCCAACCACCCCGAAACGACGAAGACCGTCACGCTCATGGACGTCTCACACCCCGACGAAAGCCTGTATCAGCTCCCGATGCTGGCCCCGCCCGGGCAGCCGGTGAACGTCTGGTGGTTCGCCTTCAACCAGGTCGCGACGCTGCCCGAGCAGCTGCTGACCGGCCGGTCACGCTTTCTCGTCGACTGGATGTTCGACCACCTGGCGGCCGACCCGGCTTCGATCGGGAGCCGGGACCGGGCGATCTACGCCGCCGCGTATGACCGTCCGGACGCCATCCGCGCCGGGAACGGCTGGTACCAGGCGTTCGGCGCGGACATCGAGGATCAGAAGGCGTACGGGAAGATCACCGCGCCGATGCTGGGACTGGGCTCGGAGTTCAACTACGACTACCTCGCCGCGGTCCTGCCGTCCAAGGCGACCGACGTCCGGGTGCGGAAGATCGCCGGTTCCGGGCACTTCGTCGCCGAGGAGCGGCCGCGGGCGGTCGTCGACGAGCTGCGCGCCTTCCTCGGGTGAGGTGTATACCCCGAATGGGTCAACGCCGCCCACCGAACGGCCGGATTCACTCGGTCAGGTGAAAGACGCGGCCGCGCGTCATTCTCGCGACGAGGGTCCCTCTTCTCTGGTGTGTCGGTACCGGCCGGAAAGCCCCCCGAACGGCCGGTACCGACATGGAAGTTCAGCTCAACCGATCCACCAGCGGGCCTTGTAGATCCACGCGCCGTGCAGCGCCAGCTCGGCGCGTGGAAAGGCCAGCCGGACGGTGTCCGTGCACCACGTGCACAGATGACCGTCCTGGACCGAGGCCGTCAGGATCTGCCCGGTCCGAGGGTTCGTCGACACGCTCTTCACATGCGGCCGGTCGATCTCCCGCGCGCCCGCGTAGCGCTGGGTGAACCCGCCGCTCGTCTTCGAGAACTGGTACACCCCCGCTTCCGTCGTCACCCACAACAGATCCGGCCGGTTCGGGACTGGCTGGAGGTCGTGTCCGCCCTTGGTCGGAACCGGGACGGACCGCTGCTCGGTGAGCACCGGAGCCGCGGGCGTACCGCCGACGCTCAGCGCGACGAGCGAGTCGGTGCCCAGGGCCCACAACACGTTCCGTCCGGCGTCCCACACCACGCCATGGGCGCCCACCAGCCGGTATTCGGCGTAGGTCGTCGAGCGCTGCCCCTGCGAAGCGGTGTAGATCCGCACCCAGCCGCCGGTGCTGGCCGCCACCGCGACGTTCCCGTCCGGCAGCAGTTCGATGCTGTGCGGGTTGGCGGGCCCGCCGACGTTCGCCGCCCAGTACGCCCGGTCCCCCGCCGGATAAGGCACGACGGCCGCGAAACCACCCGACGCCGACGTCAGCAGGAACTTCTCACCAGCTCGTTCGGCGAGCTTCGCGTCGCTCGGGTTGCTCCACGAGCCGGCCAGGTCCGCCAGGCCGTTGGCGGCGTTCGGCGCCCAAGACCAGCTCACCTTCCGTCCCTGCCAGGAGGCCCGGTCGGCGGGCAGGACCAGGATCCGTTTGGACGCCTGTTCGGTGATGACGATCGAGCCGCGATCGCGGCCGGCGGCGTCCGCCACCGCCGACGCGGACGCCGCGACCGAAAGGCCCACGACGGCCAGCGCCATCAAGGATTTCCGCATGATCTTCATACCGAGACCGAACCCGCCCAGGATGACCGGCGGGTGGCGGCGACCGGAAACGTGGGTGTCGACGAAGTGACCCGGGATCAGAGGCTTGCTTCGGACCTCCGGACCAGCACTTCGCCGACCGGACGGCGTGCCGTCATCGGAGCCGGGCGGCCGTATCCGAGGCGCAGCACGGCGTGCGGGCGGCCGAGGTCGGCGAACGCCCGGTCCATCGCGGCCCGGGTCGCCGGGGTTTCGAACGGCCTGCCGACGAACGACGTCGCGAGGCCGGCGGCCGTCGCGGTCAGCAGGACCCGCTGCAGCACCATTCCCGCTCGCAGATCCGCGGCGGGTCCGCCCTCCGCGGTCAGGACCGCCCCGAGCACTGGCTCGCCGCCTTCGGGGTCGGCGGCGAAGAAGGACTCCTGCGCGGGAATGCCGTGGGGCGAGGGCGGGCTCGTCGGTGCCAGGACACCGTCCGGCGCGGTGGCGGTCCGCCGCGTCCACAACGCGACCTCCGCCTGGAACGCGCCGTTGCGTGCCTGCGTGGCCTCTGCGCGGTGCAACACGCGCGCGACCGCGTTCGCCCGGTCACCGCGGCCGAACAGTTCCAGCAGCCCGCCTTCCACCAGCGCGGCCGCCCGCAACGTCGTCCGCGCCCAGACGGGCACCGGCCGGTCGAGGAACGGACGGCGGTTCGTGTGACGGCGGAAGACGGCTTCGGCCAGTTTCCGTTCCTCCGGTGAGGAGAACCGGTCGCCGCCGAGCACGAGTCCGGCGAGCAGATCCGGCTCCTCCTGGTCCGGAACCAGCCGCACCGAAAGGGTCTTGCCGTTGGACCGCAACGAAACGATCAGGTTGAACAACGCCGCGCCGCACGAAAGCCGGGCTTCGCGGGCGTCGGGGTCGGCGATCCGGAGCACCCTCGTGCGATCGAGCCACACCTCGATCCGCTCCCGGTCTACGACGAACCGCCACGGCTGGGTGTTGAGCGGGGACGGCGCGCGGACGGCGGCCGCCACCGCCTGGTCGACATGGGTCGGTAACGGAATTTTCATCGCAGGCTCCGAAGGAATGGGGTTGATCCACCATCGGCCGGGGTACCCGGCGACCGCAGCGGCCGCCGGTCACGAATTCCGAGGACTTTCGCCCCCGATTCGCGGGGAGCGAGGACTTTGGACCCTGTGCCACCAACGGCCGTGCTGGGAGTCTCGATGACCGGAACGGAGCCGACGATGACCGACAAGTGGACGATCGACGTGTCCCTGCAGCACGATCCGTACCGGGTGCGCGCGGAGGCGTTGCTCCGCCTCGAAGACGGCGGTGAGTTCGTCGGTGTCGGGATCGCGGAGGCCGGGCTGAGAACCTCCCAGATCGGTTCCTACCTCGCGGTGACGCGGGCGCTTTCGGATCTCACCGCGGAACTGCTGGAGACCGTCGCCTCCGACGTCGCCCGCTCGATCGAAGTCGACGGGGTCCTCACCGCGCAGTCGGCGAACTGACCCGGGTCAGCGCAAGGGGGCGGACCACTCGACCCTGGTGCCGCCCTCGTCCCGGGTCTCCGTCCGGAAGGTCCCGCCCGCCTTCTCCGCGCGGTCCCGCAGTTCCCCGGGCTCTCCCGCGGTCCCGGTGCCGTCGTCGGTGACCACGATCCGCAGAACGTCGTCCCTCACGGCGACGCTCACCGCGACACTGCTCGCCCGGGCGTGCCGGACGACGTTGCCGACCGTCTCCCGCACCACCGCCTCGACGTGTTCGGCGAACAGGAGAGGAATCGAGTCGAGCGGGCCGGACAGGCTGATCGTCGGGTGGATCGGGGTTTCGTCGGTGAGTTCGGCGATCGAGTCGTAGAGCCGGTGCCGCAGCCGGACCCCCTGCTGCCCGGCCTCGCCGCCGTGGAGATCGAAGATCGCCGTGCGGATCTCGTGCACGATCTCGTGCATCTGGTCGATGCTCTCGCCGATCCGCCGCCGCAGTTCCGGGGTGTCCGCCCGGCGGTGCGTGCTCTGCATGGCGAGACCGACCGCGAACAGCCGCTGGATCACGTGATCGTGCAGTTCCCTGGCGATCCGGTCCCGGTCGGCGAGCACGTCGAGTTCCCTCGCCGTGCGCTGCCGCGCCGCCAGCTGGAGCGCGAGCGCGGCCTGGTCGGCGAACGAGGCCACCACCGGCAGCTGGGCGAGCTCGAACGGGACCGCGTCCGGATTCCGCACCGCCATCAGCACTCCGGACGTGCGTTCCCGCGCCCGGAGCGGCACCACGAGTGTCGGACCGAGGCTGAACTCTCCATCGGGGCCGAGCGTCAGTTCCGGAACGCTGCGCGGGGTCCGGTCGCGGTAGACCGCGCCCGGCACCGAGTCGGCGACACTGATCCGCGCCCCGGTCAGCTCCGCCGCCCGCGCGCCCGCGCACACCGCGATCGTGAGCTCTTCGGCCTCGTCCTCCCCGTCCGGGCCGACGTCGAGCCTGCCGGAACCGGGCAATGCCAGCAGCGTGAGATCGGAACCGGTCAACTCCAGTGCCCGCCCCGCGATCAGGTTCAGCGCGTCGACGGGATCGGTGCCGCCCAGCAGTTCCGTGGTCACCTCACTGGTGGCCGCCTGCCACCGCTGGCGGATCCGCGTCTGCTCGTACAGGTGGGCATTCTCGATCGCTATCCCGGCCGCGGCGGCGAGTGCCTGGACGACCACCTCGTCGTCGTCGGTGAAACTTTCCCCGCGTTTCTCCGTGAGGTAGAGATTCCCGAACACCTCGTCGCGCACCCGGATCGGCACGCCGAGGAACGAGCGCATCGGCGGATGGCACGGCGGGAACCCGGCCGACGCGGGATGCCGTGAAATGTCGGCCAGCCGCACCGGCTTCGCCTCGTCGATGACGAAACCCAGCAGTCCGTGACCTTTCGGGAGATGCCCGATCTGCTGGGTCGTCTCGCCATCGATGCCGTGATAGACGAATTCGGCGAGCGAACCGTCGTCCGCGATCACCCCGAGCGCGCCGTAAGTGGCTTCGCCGAGATCGATCGCCGCCTGCACGATCCGGTGCAGTGTCGTGTCCAGCTCCAGCCCCGACGCGACCGCGAGCACCGCTTCGAGCAGGCCGTCCATCTTGTCGCGCGTGCCGATGAGCCGCTCGATGCGATCCTGGAGATCCCGCAGCACTTCACGAACCCGCAGCTGGGAAAGCGCGCCGGTGATCCGGTCGTCGCTTCCGCTTAGCCGGTCATGAGCCGACATCCTGCTCCGCCTCCGAAGATCGGGACGACTTCCGGCCGTGGTGACTTTCTCCTCTTCCGGCCCCGCACCGTGAGCGGGACCGTCTCATCAGACAACCGTATTTGCCCGTGGCATAGCGGCGGGGGAAACCATGACCATACAAGTCACCAGGGTCGGACGCCTGAACTCCGAACAGGTGAATTCCGTGCTCCGATCGGCCATGCTGGCCCCGTCGACGCACAACACCCAGCCGTGGCTTTTCCGGTGCACCGGAACCGGGATCGAGCTCCACGCCGATCCTCGCCGTATCCTGCCGGTCACGGATCCGGACGGCCGTGAACTCGTTCTGTCGTGCGGTGCCGCCCTCTTCACCCTCCGGACGGCGATTCACGCACTGGGCTTCCATCCGGCGACGACCCTGATGCCGAGTCGCGCCGATCCCGATCTGCTGGCCGTCGTCCGCCCGCTCGCCGAGCGCACCCCCGATCCGAAGGTCGCCCGGCTCGCCCGCGCGATCCCCCGCCGCCGCACCAACCGGCGGCCGTTCCTGTCCAGCGTCGTCCCGAAACCCACCCTCGCCGTGCTCCGCCACGCCACCGAACTCGAGCACGCGTGGCTGCCGAACCTCGACGCCGAGCAGTGCCGGCTTCTGCGCGACCTCACCACGGTCGCCCGTCGGAAGCAGCTCGCCGACCCCGCCTTCCTCGCCGAACTCGGCCGCTGGACAGAACTGGGCGCGGGCACTCGCGACGGGGTGCCCTCCTACGCGACCGAGGGCAGCCCTGCCGACGAAAGCTGGCTCCTCGACGAATTCGGCGGAGCGACCGGTGATCCGCGGCCGGTCCCGCTCGTGGTCGCGATCGGATCGCTGACCGACGATCGGCTCGACCGGCTGCAGGCGGGCCAGGCCCTGCAACGGGTGCTGCTCACCGCGACCGGCGCGGGACTCGACGCGTCGTTCATCTCGCCGCCGATCATGGTTCGCGAGGCACGCGCCGAACTCCGGCGGATTCTCGGCTGCGGCGTGTGGCCACAGGTGCTGCTGCGGGTCGGCTACGGCTCGCCCCTGCCGTGGACGCCGCGCCGCCCGCTGGACGACGTGCTGCTCGATTCGCTCATTTCCGCTTGAGCCGGGCGGGATCCGTCACTGCCGCCGCAATTCGGTGGCCAGCACCGCCGCCTGGGTGCGCCGCTGCATCCCGAGTTTCGTCAGCAACCGCGACACGTAGTTCTTCACGGTCTTCTCGGCGAGGAACATCCGCTCGGCTATCTGCCGGTTGGTCAGCCCCTCACCGATCAGTTCCAGCAGCGTGCGTTCCTGGTCGGAAAGGCCCGCCAGCGGGCCCTTTTTGGCGGCGTCGTCACGGAACTTCGCCATCAGCGTCGCGGCCGCCCTCGCGTCCAGCAGCGACCGGCCGAGGCCGACCTCCTTGACCGCCGCCACCAGGTCCATTCCGCGGATGTCCTTGATGACGTAGCCGCTCGCGCCCGCCATGATGGCGTCCAGCATCGCCTGCTCATCGGTGTAGGACGTGAGCATCAGGCATTTCAATTCCGGCATCTTGGATCTCAGCTCCCGCGCGAGTTCGACGCCGTTGCCGTCCGGCAGCCGCACGTCGAGCACCGCGACGTCCGGCCGCAGCGCCGGGATCCTCGCCAGCGCTTGGGAAAACGTCGCGGCCTGCCCGACGACGCACAGGCCGGCGTCCTCCTCGAGCATGTCCGCGACCCCTCGACGGACCACCTCGTGGTCGTCGACAAGAAACACCCGGAGCATTCCGACCTCCACGATTCCCCTCCCCGGCTGAGCGTACGGTGCACGACCGGTCACTGCGACAGGCCAAAGGGCCCTGTTCGGCGCCCGTTCGGGTGGCTGCCGCCGTCCGGACCAGGTTCATTTGCATCATTCGAGTCAGGACGTTCTGTTCTTCCCGGAGCAGTGCCGCCGCTGCGACGATCACCTCATGTCCGAGACCACGCATTCGCCTGCCCCGTTACCAGGCTCTCCCGACCCGGCCGACGACCTCGTGGCCATGCGCGACCGCGTCCGCTTCTACCGGGCCCGCGCCGAGCAGCTCCAGTACGCGCTGGACCACCGGCTCCCCATCGAGCAGGCGAAGGGAATCCTCGCCGAGCGTTACCAGGTCGACATCGAAGCGGCGTTCGAACTGCTGCGTTCGTTCTGCCGCAACAACAACATGAAAATCCACGACGTCGCCAGGACGCTCATCGAGCAGCCGAGCGAAGGTGACCGCCGGATCCCTTGCTGAGGCACGCCATGTTCGGCGGGGGGCCCGCGACCACCACCGGCGCCGCAGACCACGCGGGCACGGACTGGGTGATGAACCGACCGCCGACCCCCAGGCTTCGGGTGCTCGTCGCGGACGACAACCCGGTCATCGGCGACGCCCTGCGCGCGCTCCTGGAGTCCGAGCCGGACATCGAGGTGGTCGCCATCGCGCTGGACGCGGGGGAAGCGGTCGCGCTCGCGGAACTGCTGGCCCCGGAGGTCGCCGTGCTGGACGTGCGCATCCCCGGCGGGGGTGGCGTGTGGATGGCGCGGGAGATCCGGCGGCGGGTGCCGCACACGCGGCTGATGGCGTTCTCCGCGCACAGCGACACCCGATCCATCGCCCAGATGGCGTCCGCGGGCGTCACCGAGTACCTCGTGAAGGGCACTCCCAACACCGAGATCGTCGCGGCCATCCGCCGCGTCTGCGCGAACAGCGCCAACGGGACCGAGTAGCCGGGACGTCAGTCCGCGAGCCAGCGTTCCATGCAAGCCAGGAGTTCCTCCGCGTTCACGGGTTTGGTCACGTAGTCGCTCGCGCCGGCGGCGAGGCTCTTCTCGCGGTCCCCTTCCATCGCCTTCGCGGTCACGGTGATGATCGGCAGGCCGGCGAACTTCGGCATCTCGCGGATCGCCGCCGTCGTCGCGTGGCCGTCCATCTCCGGCATCATGACGTCCATCAGGATCAGGTCGATGCCGTCGTCGGCGAGCAGCTCCTCGATGCCCTTGCGGCCGTTGGGCGCGTGCACCACCGACAGGCCGTGCAGTTCGAGCATCCCGGAGATCGCGAACACGTTGCGGGCGTCGTCGTCGACGAGCAGGACCTTGCGTCCCTGCAGCCGCGGCGGTCCGGCAGGCGGTTCGGTGGCCTGAGCCGTCGGTTCCGGGCTCACCTCGGGCTGGTGCATCAGCGGCAGGATGCCTTCGAGTTCACTCGCCGAGATGTGCAGCATGATGCGCTCCCGCAGCATGTCCAGCGAAGGCAGCAGTTCGACCGGATGCACCCGCGCGTGCCCGTGCAGCAACCGTTCGTGCGCGGCGCTGAGCTTGCGGGTCGCGTACGCCAGCACGGGGACTTCGATGGGATCCGGCCCGTCGACGAGCCGTTTGAGGAACGTCAAGGCGCTCGTCCCGGGGATGCTGGTGTCGAGCACGACGCAGCGGTAGCTGTCGCGTTTCAGTTCCTCGAACGCTTCCGCCGGATCCGCCACCGCCCGGACCTGGACCGAGCCGTGGCTGTCCGCGATGTCGGCCGCGACACCGCGCGCGAGCAGGGTCAGCAGACTGTTCTGCTCACTCTCCACCACCAGGACCCGTCGCTCCACCGCGTCGTCCACAGTGGACTCGTCGAGGCTCGCGGGCGCGGCGAACCTGGCAACCGGAAGGAAAAGCGTGAACGTGCTGCCGGTCCCCAGGACACTGTCCGCCCGGATCTCGCCGCCGAGCAGGTAGGCGACCTCGCGGCTGATCGACAGGCCGAGCCCGGTGCCGCCGTACTTGCGGCTCGTGGTCCCGTCGGCCTGCTGGAAGGCGCCGAAGATCGAATCGAGGTTCTCCTCGGCGATCCCGATCCCGGTGTCGGTGACGCTGAAGGCCACCAGGGATTCGTACGGGGGCTCGCCCGACGGCGAGCCGATCGTGTCGACCAGTTTCACCCGAAGCTCGACGCTGCCGTCTTCGGTGAACTTGACCGCGTTCGACAGCAGGTTCCGCAGCACCTGCCGCAGTCGCTGCTCGTCGGTGAACAGCAGCTCCGGCACGTTGGGTTCGACGGTGACCTGGAAGTCGAGCCCCTTCTCCGCGGTCAGCGGGCGGAAGGTCGTGCCCACGTAGTCGAGCAGCTGGCGCAGCGGGAACGGCTCGTGGTGGATGTCCATCTTGCCCGCCTCGACCTTCGACAGGTCGAGGATGTCGTTGATCAGCTGCAGCAGATCGGTGCCCGCGGACTGGATCACCTTGGCGAACTCGACCTGTTTGGGCGTCAGGTTCTGGGTCGAGTTCTGTGACAGCACCCCCGCGAGGATCAGCAGGCTGGTCAACGGCGTCCGGAGTTCGTGCGACATGTTGGCCAGGAACTCGGACTTGTACTTGGACGCCAGCGCGAGCTGCTGCGCACGTTCTTCGATCTCCTGGCGCGCCTGCTCGATTTCGAAGTTCTTCACCTCGATGTCGCGGTTCTGCCTGGCGAGCAGCTCGGCCTTCTCCTCCAGCTCCGCGTTGGACACCTGCAGTTTCGCCTGCTGCGCTTGAAGCTCCTCGGAGCGGGCCTGCAGTTCCTCGGCGAGCCGCTGGGATTCCTCCAGCAGGGAATCGGTCCGCGCGTTGGCGATGATCGTGTTGACGTTGACCCCGATGGTCTCCATCAGCTGCTCGAGGAAGTCCTTGCGCACGGCGGTGAACTCACCGAACGACGCCAGTTCGATGACGCCGAGCACCTGGTCCTCGAAGACGATCGGCAGCACGATCAGGGTGACCGGCGGAGCCGAGCCGAGGCTCGACGAGATCTTCACGAAGCCCGGCGGCGTCCGGTCGACCACGATCGGTTTCTTGGTCTGCGCGGCCTGCCCGATCAGCGACTGCCCCATCGCGAAGTCCGAGGGCGCGTCCAGGGCCTCGCTGTGCCCGTAGCTGGTGATCAGCCGCAGCCGGGTGCCGCTCTCGCCGGATTCGGTGAGGAACAACGTCCCGTGCTGGGCGCCGACCAGCGGGGTCAGCTCGTTCATGATGAGCGTGGCCACCACCCGCAGGTCCCGATGGCCCTGCATCAGACCCGAGATCCGGGCCAGGTTGGTGTTGAGCCAGTCCTGCTCCTCGTTCGCCCGCGTGGTCTCGCGCAGTGACTGGACCATCGCGTTGATGTTGTCCTTGAGCTCCGCGACCTCGCCCTGTGCCTCGACGGAGATCGACCGCGTGAGGTCGCCGGTGGCCACCGCGCTGGTCACCTCGGCGATCGCCCGGACCTGCCGGGTCAGGTTCCCGGCGAGCTCGTTGACGTTCTCCGTCAGCCGCTTCCAGGTGCCCGAAACGCCTTCGACCTCGGCTTGGCCGCCGAGCCGTCCTTCGCTGCCGACCTCGCGGGCGACGCGCGTGACCTCCGCGGCGAACGCGGAAAGCTGGTCGACCATCGTGTTGATGGTGGTCTTGAGCTCCAGGATCTCGCCCCGCGCGTCGACGTCGATCTTGCGCGAGAGGTCGCCCTGCGCCACCGCGGTGGTCACCTGGGCGATGTTGCGGACCTGGCCGGTGAGGTTGTTCGCCATCGAGTTGACGTTGTCGGTGAGGTCCTTCCAGGTCCCGGCGACGTTTGGCACCCTGGCCTGCCCGCCGAGGATGCCCTCGGTGCCGACCTCGCGCGCCACGCGCGTGACCTCGTCCGCGAAGGCCGAGAGCGTGTCGACCATCGTGTTGATCGTCTGCGCGAGCGCGGCGACCTCGCCCTTCGCCTCGACGGTGATCTTCTGGGACAGGTCACCCCTGGCGACCGCCGTCGCGACCTGGGCGATGGAGCGCACCTGGTCGGTCAGGTTGTCGGCCATGACATTCACCGACTCGGTCAAACCCTTCCACGTACCCGACACACCCTTGACGTCCGCCTGACCCCCCAGCCGCCCCTCCGTACCCACCTCACGGGCCACCCGCGTGACCTCGTCGGCGAACGACGACAACTGGCCGACCATCGTGTTGATGGTGTCCTTGAGTTCCAGGATCTCGCCGCGGGCGTCGACGCGGATCTTCTGGGAAAGGTCGCCCTTCGCCACCGCGGTGGTGACCTCGGCGATGGACCGCACCTGGTCCGTCAGGTTGTCGGCCATGACATTCACCGACTCCGTCAAACCCTTCCACGTACCCGACACACCCTTGACGTCCGCCTGACCACCCAGCCGCCCCTCGGTACCGACCTCGCGAGCGACGCGCGTGACCTCGTCCGCGAACGACGACAACTGATCCACCATCGTGTTGATCGTGTTCTTCAACTCCAGGATCTCGCCCCGCGCGTCCACGGTGATCTTCTGCGACAAGTCGCCCTTCGCCACCGCTGTGGCGACCTGGGCGATGGACCGCACCTGCGCGGTGAGGTTGCCTGCCATGAAGTTCACCGACGTCGTCAGATCCCGCCACGTCCCCGCCACGCCGGGCACCTGAGCCTGCCCGCCGAGAGCGCCCTCGGTGCCGACCTCGCGAGCGACGCGCGTGACCTCGTCCGCGAACGACGACAACTGATCCACCATCGTGTTGATCGTGTTCTTCAACTCCAGGATCTCGCCCCGCGCGTCGACCGTGATCTTCTGCGACAGATCACCCTTCGCGACGGCCGTCGTCACCTCGGCGATCGACCGCACCTGATCGGTCAGGTTTCCCGCCATGAAGTTCACCGACGTCGTCAGATCCCGCCACGTGCCCGCCACCCCGGGAACTTCCGCCTGCCCGCCCAGCCGTCCTTCGCTGCCGACCTCGCGCGCCACCCGCGTGACCTCGTCCGCGAACGACGACAACTGATCCACCATCGTGTTGATCGTGTTCTTCAACTCGAGCATCTCGCCCTTGACGTCGACGGTGATCTTCTGCGAGAGATCACCCTTCGCCACCGCGGTCGCGACCTCGGCGATGTCACGGACCTGGCCCGTGAGGTTGCCCGCCATCGCGTTCACCGAATCGGTGAGGTCCTTCCAGGTCCCCGAAACCGAGGGCACCGCCGCCTGGCCACCGAGCTTCCCGTCGGTCCCCACCTCGCGCGCGACCCGGGTGACCTCGGAGGTGAACAACGCCAGCTGATCGACCATCCCGTTGAAGACGACCGCCATCTCGTCCATGAGGACGTCGTCCACCTGCGGCAGGCGAGTGCTGAAATCACCGTCGCGAACGGCTTTCAGCCCCTCCAGCAGCCGCTGCAGGCCCTGGTCGTCGATCGCCCCGCCCACGCGGACGACTTCTCTGGATCCGCGTTTGCTTCCCGGCTCCGGCATCGAAACGCTCCTTCGTTCAGCTCCGCGCGGGCCCGGGAGGGCCCAGCGGAATCCAGAAGGCGACCGACGTACCTTCGCCCGGCCTGCTGGAAATCCGGAACCAGCCTTGCGCCGCTTCCGCACGTTCACGCATCGACGCCATTCCGATGTGCTCGCCCGACAACGTTTCGTGCGCCTGGTCGCCGTCCGGTTTCATCCCGTCGCCGTCGTCGGCGACCTTCACCAGCAGACCGCCGTCCCGTTCCGTCAGCGAGACCACGACGCTGCCGGCGTTCGCGTGTTTACGCACGTTCACCAACGCCTCCTGAAGAATGCGGAAGGCGGTGACGACGAGGTCGGGCGGCGGGTCGGCGGCGAGATCGTGCCGCAGCGTGCAGTCGAGCCCCCAGCCGGCGACGACCTCGTCGAGGTAGTCGCGGACGGAAGCGACCAGGTCCTCGTCGTTCAGCGCGGGCGGGCGCAATTGGGCGACGAGGATCCGCAATCGCCGGATCGCCCCTTGAATCGCTTCGTCGAGTTGCATCAAAGCGGGATCACGCCGTTGTGCGGCGAGCATCTGCAACCGCATGCTCACCGCGATCATCGACTGAATGGAATCGTCGTGAACATCCCACGCGATACGCCGGCGTTCGGTTTCCTGTGCCCGGACCAAATGCGCGAAGGCCTGCCGCCGCTCGGTCCTTTCCGCCAGTATTCTCCGGCGTTCGGTGAGATCACGGGTCACTTTGCCGAAACCGACTAGGTCGCCCTGTTCGTCTCGCAACGCGGTGATCACGGTGTTGGCCCAGAACCGTTGCCCGCCGCGGCGGACGCGCCAGCCCTCCTCCTCGTGGCTCCCCATCTGTGCGGCGACCAGCAGTTCGGCCGCGGGTTTCCCGCCTGCGACGTCGGCATCGGTGTAGAAAACGGAGAAATGACGGCCGAGGATCTCGTCCTCGGAATATCCCTTGATCCGTTCCGCCCCCGGGTTCCAGCTGATCACCCGTCCGTCGACGTCCAGCAGGTAAATGGCGTAGTCGACGACGCTGTGCATGAACAACTCGAAGAGCACAGCGCTACGGTGATCAGGTGTCCGTTCCGATGGCAGCATGGCCATAGTGCAGCTTGACACTCGGATACGTCTCCCCGCTACGGCCGTTCGAGGAGGCCATTCTTCCGTGCGTGCGCCACGGCTTCGAGTTTCGAATGGGTCCCGGTCTTCACCAGGATCCGCTGCACGTGATTCCGCACGGTATTCCGCGCCAGCCGCAGCTCGTCGGCGATCCGGT
The DNA here is from genome assembly GCF_044765885.1 of Amycolatopsis sp. NPDC102389. Classification (NCBI taxonomy): domain Bacteria; kingdom Bacillati; phylum Actinomycetota; class Actinomycetes; order Pseudonocardiales; family Pseudonocardiaceae; genus Amycolatopsis; species Amycolatopsis sp. NPDC102389. The sequence goes on along the minus strand of NZ_JBIWKX010000035.1, from coordinate 40,774 downwards.
CGGTCCCGGCGCCGTCGGCGATCAACCCCAGTACCTGCCGCTCCCGCAGGGTCAGCACCGGCCCGAGCCTGCCCGAAGTGCCGGCCAGCATGGCCAGCGCGCCACTGAGCAACTCCGGATCGATGACCAGGTCGCCCGCCGCGATGGTCCGGATCGCCCTGATCAGCTCGTCGAGGAGACCGGATTTCAGCAACAGCCCGGCCCCGCCGACCTCGAGGATCCTGGCGACGATGGCGCTGTTCGCGTCGCCGGTCAGCACCAGCACCCTGCTCGACGGCGAGACCTCGCGGAACCCGGCGATCGCCTCGATCCCGTCGCCGTCCGGCAGCCGCCGATCGAGCAACACGATGTCGGGCCGGTGCTCCCCCGCCGCGATCATCCCGTGTGCCAAGGATTCCACCGACGCGACCAGATCGATCTCCGGGAATTCTTCGAAGGCCGCGCCCAGGGCTTCGGCCACCATCTTGTGGTCCTCGACGAGCAGCACCCGGATCGGGGCCGCGGCCGGGGGCATGGGCTGCGGAAAGCTCGGGTTCGGCATGCACCTTCTCCGTCGATCGTGGGTCTCGCCGGACCATTGTCCGGCAGATTCCCGGAAATCAATCCTGCCCACGGCCGTATTCACCCGCGTGCGGATTCTCCGATCGGTGCGCCGGATGTGCCGGCGCATTGTCCCACCGCGTCCGGCGGGCCCGTCGTTTCGACGCCGACCCGTGACCCGCCGTACCCGTTCGGCGACCGAGTGGGGTCTTTGTGCCCTCGATGGCACGACCTTCGGCGCTGACCGGAACGGCCTTCGGTACCTCATCGTCGTAGGTGACGAATTTCGCCGATCGTGAGTACGGGAAGGGTGAACCGGGACGTGACCACGAGAATCTGCGAGACCCGCCGCCGTCCCGGCACGCAGGCCGCCGCCCGCCGGACGCTCCTCGCCGCCGAACTCGAGCGGCTCCCGAGGATCGAGGCGAAACCGGAGACGCACACCGGCCTGCTCGACGACGTCCTGACCGCCATCCGGCAGCTCGAGGGCGCGGCCCTCGCCACCCGGTCGCGGCGCCGGTTCCCGCGATGGAACCCACGGGACCGGCGCGTCCAGCGACTGCGCGGCTGGCTCAGCGGCGTACCCGGCTGACCGGGCGCGCGCCGGTCACACCGGGCGCCACCGGCTGATATCCGCCTCCATCGGCACGACCCGGGTCAGCGACGAGCGGATCTTCAGCTCCATCGCCCGGTCCCGGCCGCGGCTCCCGCGAGGCGCGTACGGGTAGAAGGTGCCGCGCTCCCGGCGATAGACCATCGTCAGCCTCGAGTGCCGCATGTCGCTCAGCTCGGCGAACTCGACCGTCGTATGCGACAGCCACGCCGCGAACCCGGCCTGAGCCAGCCTCTCGTTGACGTCGACGAGATCGTCGAGCAGCCAGCCGAGGTCGCCGTTCTCCCGCCAGCACCGGACGATCGTCCGGCCGTGCGCGTCATGGGTGACCAGGTTGCGGCGGCCGGAATCCCCGGCGAGGCCGGCGATGATCTCCGCCTCCGTCTCCGCACCGGGGCGCCCGTCCGCGACGAAGCAGACCGCCCCCGAACCCGTCGGAGCGAGACCGTACCCGGATCGCAGTGCCAATACCGCCGACCTCAACTCCAGCAACGGAAGCAGGCTCGGCCGTACCGACCGGCTCCTCCCGAGTAGGCTTCCCAACAGCGCCATGACTTCACCGCACCTTTCTTCTGGGTGAAGCCTTTCCGATTTCGTCCGCACGCAGTAGGGCCGCACGGTCGCGCATCGCCGGGGACAAGTCACCGGTTCCGGTGACCAAGTGCCCTACCAGCCTTGCCCGCCCTTTTCCGCGATGGTCACCGGTTTCGCGGCCGAAGAAGTTTCCGGGTGTCCAGTGTGCCATCGACGACGCCTCGCGCGACCTCCGACAGCTTCCTGTTCGAACTGCGGGCGAAAGAACGCATGCGATGGAAAGCGGTGCCGAGGTCGATACCGGCGCGCTCGGCGAGCACACCTTTCGCCTGTTCGATGACGACCCGGCTGTCGAGCGCCGTCTGCAACTGTTCCGAGAGGGTCCGGTAGTGGCGCAATTCCCGCTGCTGCAGGAGACACAGGGTCGCGACGTCGGCGAGCGCGCGGCCCAGCCTGCGGTCTTCGACGCTCAAGACGACGTTTTCGGCACTGAGGAAAGCGATCGAACCGACGGTTTCATCCATCGCCCGCAACGGAAGCGCGGAAACCGCTGCATAGCCCTGCCCCGCCATCCTGGCGACGTAACCAGGCCAGCGTGAAACCGCGGCGGAAAGGTCGCGTACGGCGATGTCGGTCCCGGTTTCGAACGATTCGAGCACCGGCCCTTCCTCCACCACCTCGGGATGGCGTCGCAGTTTCAAACCCGGCAGGAAGACCTCGGTGGAATCGATCGGCAGCAGCCGCGCGCATTCGTGGGACAAGGTGTCCACGACCTTGTCCGGCCCGAGGTCTTCCGTGACACTCGCGGTCAAACTCGCGAACGCCGCGCAGACCGCGGGTTCCCTGTTCGCTCTCGCGGCGATTTCCGTGTCCCAGCTACCCACCAGAGCGATTCTGGCCCGCGCCGCGACACCCGGCAACGACCAGATGGAGGATCCTGTGACCAAGTATCCGCGACGACGACCGCCGATGTCGGCGAGACGACGATCACGCGGTTCTCAGTGCCGCCGCAGGGAAAAGGGCGGCACGGTGTTCGCGCTCAGCGCGTCTTCGTCCATAGTGGACTCCCCGATCCCCGCCTTGCCGATCTTCTCCGCGACGAGCGCGCCGGGATCGTCGAGCACGTCGGCCCTGCCGCTCACGAAGGCCCACTCGTGCTCGTCCGACCCGTAATAGAGAACGGTTCCGAACGACTCGCTGAACCGGCGCCACGACGCGATCAGGGTCTGATTGCGCCACAGCGTCGGGCAACCCGCCTGACAGCCGACCACGCCTCCGTCCGTGAGCAACGCCGCGCACCGGGCCAGGAAGTCGGTTCCGTACAACCGGTTGTGCTGCGCCGCCGGATCGTCGTTCTCGTCCGGCAGGTCGATCACGACCACGTCGTAGGCGTCCCCGCGCTCCTGGGCTTCGGCGAGGAACTCCCAGCCGTCGCGGTAGTGGACACGGACCTTCCCCTCGCCGCGTTCGGCGCGGGCCAGATCGTCGAGGGTATAGCCGTAGGGAAGGTGCTCGGCGCAGGCACGCACCGCTTCGGCGTCGATGTCGACATGGTCGACCACCTCCGCCCCCGCCGCGACGGCGAGCTCGGAGGCGACCCCTTCGCTGGACCCGATGATCAGCACCCGCTCGACGCGTTCGGCGAGCAACAGCGACGGGACCATCAGCGCCTCGTGGTAGACCAGCTGACTCAGCTCCGTGCTCTGCCGCTCGTCGTCGCAGAAGAGCGAGATCCCCTGCGCGGTCCGTCCGATGAGGACGTTCTGGAACGCGGTGCGGCCCTCGAACAGGACCTCCTCGACGTCCCAGTTCCGGGTGAGCCCCGCGCCCATCGGCTCGACGATCACTCGCTGCGCCATCAGTTCTCTCCTCGTTCCACAGTGGACATCCGGACGGTGCCCGCGCCCAGCATCTTCGCCAGCAGGGCGACCGCGCGCTCCGGATCCGCCCGGTCCCCGCAGGTGAACACGTCCACGAACACCGAGCCGATCTCCGGATAGGTGTGCACCGACGCGTGTGATTCCGCCAGCAGCGCGAGCACGGTGACCCCTTGCGGCGCGAAGGAATGCGACACGACTTCGCAGACCGTCGCCCCCGCCTCGGTCACCGCGTCGGCGAGGGTCTTCTTCAGGAGCGAGGCGTCGTCGAGCAACGACGGCTCGATCCCCTCGAACTCCGCGAGTACGTGGCGGCCGGCGAACCGGCCGACGAGTGGTTCTTCACCCGGCATCGGCGAACCTCCCCACACAATAGGTGCGCAACGGCTCGATTCCGTTGAAGGCGACGGAAGAATAGCTGGCGGTGTACGCCCCGGTGCCCGGGATGTCCAGCCGGTCGCCCGCCTTCAACGACCCCGGCAGCGCGCACGGCGTCCGCTGGTACAGCACGTCGTCACCATCGCAGGTCGGCCCCGCGAGGACCACGGGCCCTTCCGGACCTTTAACGCCCACGGCCTCCAGCCGATACGCGACGGCTTCGTTCTCGCACTCCGCCATTCCGTTGTACCTGCCGACGTCGAGGTAGACCCATCGGCGTTCGTCTGCGGCGGCGCGCGTGGTCACCAGGACGACCTCGGTCCTGATGAGCCCGGCGTCGGCGACGATCACCCTGCCGGGTTCCAGCAGCAGTTCCGGCTCCGGCAGATGCTGCCGGCGTGCGGCGTGGATGACCGCCGCGTAGTCCGCAAGCGACGGCACGGGCCCCCGGTGCTCGGTGGCGAACCCGCCGCCGATGTTGAGCCGCTCCGGTTCGACGCCCGCTTCGGCGGCGACCTTGGCCGCGGTCGCGATCCCGATCTCCCAGGCGGCCGGATCCGGCTGCTGCGAGCCGACGTGGAATGCGATTCCCGGGCGCAGCCCGGCTTCCACGGCCTGACGGAGCAGGACGGCGGCCACCGCCGGTTCGCAGCCGAACTTGTGGCCGAACGGCGTGACCGAGTCCGGCCCGCCGGTCAGCAGGCGTACTGAGACCAGCGATCCGGGCGCGTGCTCGGCCAGATTCGCCAGATCACCGGCGGAGTCCGTGGTGAATTCACGGACCCCGCGCGCATAGGCGAAGGCGATGTCCGCCGGTTTCTTGATCGTGTTGCCGTAGGCCAGTTCCGCCGCCCGCGCGCCCCGGGACAGGCACAGCTCGATCTCCGCCGTACCCGCCACGTCGAATCCCGCGCCGGTCGACGCCACCGCGTCCAGGACCTCGGGCGTGGGATTCGCCTTGACCGCGTACCGGATCAGCGCGTCCGGGAAGGCCGCCGACACCGCGGCGGCACGCGCCGCGACCAGGTCGGTGTCCACCACCAGGCACGGTGTCGGCGGTTCGCGATCCGCCAGGAAGGCACGGATCCGGTTCAGGCTTTCGGTCACACGCCCCAGGGTGTCAAAGGCTCATCACCGGCACGGAACCCGGGGTCACGCCCGGGTGTCACCCGAGGTCTGCTCAGGCAGCTCCACCCCGTGCTCGGCGGCCAGTCGCTCCAGGTTGGCCAGATCGGCGCCGACGGCCGAAGCCCTGTCCTCGTCCGAGGCCTGCTTGGCGATCTGGACGTCCTCCCTCGCCTGCCGTACCCGGTCCCGCAGATTCACCGCGAACTCGCTCATCGTGCACCCCCGATCTCCCGCACCTTGTCTGCTTTCACCCTAGGACCCTCCGAATCGGTCACCCACGTGATCTGCGTCATCACGGGTTCGTTCGCGTCGGAGTGAAGCAGTATGACGGCTGCGCCCCGGTTTCGCAGATCAGCGGAGCCCGGCTTTTTCACCGGGCTCCCGCACGACCGCCCGGCGGCCGAGCACCGCGAGCGGGGCGAGGGCGCACAGCCCGCCCGCGACGGCGACCAGGACGTAGCCACCCAGGCCGAACAACTGCCCGGCCAGCAGGCTCGCCCCCGCGGAGGTGCCCCAGACGAAGGCGTCGACCGTGCCCTGCGCCCTCGCCCGCTGAGCGGCCGGGAGATCGCGGCTGAGCATGCTGCTGCCACCGACGAACACCAGGTTCCAGCCGTAGCCCAGCAGGAACAGCGCGACCGGGATTCCCACGTGATGCGAATCGGGCGCGCCGATCACCGTGACCGCCGCGACGGTGAGCGTCCCGATCCCGCCGAAGATGGCCGCGCGGCCGCCCCAGCGGTCGGCGATCCAGCCGGACAACGGCGCCAGCGCGAACATCCCGACGAGATGGGCGCTCAGCACCCAGCCGACGACGTCGAGCCCCTGACCGTGCTCGTGCAGCTGGACCGGGGTCATCGTCATCACCGCCACCATCGCCAGCTGGGCGCCGGCCATCGCCACGAGCGGCCCGAGGATCACCGGGTTCCGCACGGACATCCGCTCCCGCTTCGGCACCCCCTCCTCCGGGGCGGCGAGGCCACGCGGCAGGGTGGCGACGGCGGCCACGGCGATGGCCACGACGATCGCCCCCGCCGCGATCGGACCGGACAACGCGGGGAGCTCGGCGGCTTCCGCCCTCGCCGCGGCGGGGGCGATCAGGGCGGGCCCCGCGATCGCGCCGACGGTTCCCGCCCAGACCATTGTGGACAGTGCAAAACCCTTGCGGTGCTCGGGCGACAGATCGGCCGCGGTGTACCGGGAGAGCTGCGCCCCGCTGTTGCCGAAGCCGATCAAGGGCATCCCCGCCACCAGCGCGAGCACGGATCCGCCGAGCACACCGGCGAACGAGATCAGCGCGCCCATCACCGCGGAGCCGTACATCAGCACCAGGACGAACCGCCTGCCGCGGCGCGCGGCCAGCGCCCCCGACGACAGCGAGCCCACGGCGGAACCGAGTACCAGCACGGCGTTCGGCAACCCGCTCCACGCCGCGCCGGCGTGCTCGACCACGATCAACGCCGCCGTGGTGGACAGCCCGACGACCGCGGTACTGAGACAGGCGACGCCCATGAAGAGCGCGAACATCGGTTTCATGATTCAAACCTAGGGATTCCGGGCGCCGCGGCGAATAGGCTGTCGAAGGCCTCGCGGGGGTGCGGGGCGCATCATGGAAGGAATCCGGGCGCGATGACCTTACGATCGGAAAGGGCGCTGGACGATCTCGACTGGCGGCTCCTCGAAACGCTCCAGGGCGACGGACGGCTTTCGTTCAAGGAGCTGGGCCGTCGCGTGAACCTCTCCGCGCCCGCCGTCGCCGAGCGGGTCCGGCGGCTGGAGGAGGCGGGCGTCATCACCGGGTATCGCGCCCAGGTCGACGCGCACCGCGCCGGATACGGCCTGCAGGCGTTCGTCGAGATGCGGTGCTCGCTCGGCAGCTGCCTCCTGCGCACCAGCAAGTCGGACGACTACCCCGAGGTGGTCGAATTGCACCGGCTCAGCGGCGACCGCTGCACGATGCTGAAGGTGCGGGCCGTATCGCTCGAACACCTCGAAGGCCTCTTCGAGCGGCTGGGCAAACACGGCGAGATCAGATCGTCGGTGGTGCTGTCGACCCAGTACGAGGGCAGGCCGGTCGGCCCGCCGGTCGAGGACTACCTGAAGGCGACCAAGAGCGAGGGCTGGAGCGTCTGAATACTGGGCCCATGGCATTGCTCTTCGCCGACGGCTGGTTCGGTCCCGAGCCCGGGGACTGGCAGTCGGTATGGCTCGACCGTTATCCGGGTTCGAAGCGGTTCGTCCAGGACGACTGGGACGCGCCCGTCCGCGAGGACTGGGTCGCCCGGCTGGACGAGGCGCTCGCGGAGGCGACCGACCCTCCCGTGCTGGTGGCACACAGTCTCGGCTGCTTGACGGTGTTGCACTGGCTCGCGGCCGGGGGCGACCGGCCGGTGCGCGGTGCCCTGTTCGTCACGCCTCCCGACGTCGAGGAGAACCCGGAGCCCGCGCTGGCCGGGTTCGCCCCGATCCCCCGCCTCCGGCTCCCCTTCCCCGCCGTCGTCGCCGCGAGCGCGAACGACCGCTGGATGACTCCGGCCCGCGCCCGGTACTTCGCCGGGCTCTGGGGCGCCGACTTCTCGGACATCGGTTTCGTCGGGCACCTCACGGGGGCACACGGGCCGTGGCCCGAAGGCGAGAAGCTCGTCGCGCCCCTGCTCTCCGGAGACGGATCAGGAATCGAGAAGCGGAAGTCCCCCGAACTCACCTAGCGTGATCGTCGTCGAGGACGAACGGCTCGAAGCTGGTTAGATCGAGCCCGGTGAGGCTGACGGAACGTACACGCGGCCCACATGAGGATGGAGAAACGATGCGCAAGACCTCCCGGCCGCAGCCGCCCGAGGAACACCCCGCCGACAGCCACGACCTGATCCGCGTCGTCGGCGCGAACGAGAACAACCTCAAGGACGTCGCCGTCGAGCTGCCGAAGCGACGGCTGACCGTGTTCACCGGCGTCTCCGGATCGGGCAAGAGCTCCCTGGTCTTCGACACGATCGCGGCCGAGTCGCAGCGGCTGATCAACGAGACGTACAGCACCTTCGTGCAGGGCTTCATGCCGACGCTGGCCCGGCCCGAGGTCGACGTGCTCGACGGCCTGACCACCGCGATCATCGTCGACCAGCAGCGGATGGGCTCGGACCCCCGCTCCACGGTCGGCACCGCCACCGACGCGTACGCGATGCTGCGCATCCTCTTCAGCCGGATCGGGAAGCCGCACATCGGTTCGCCGCAGGCGTTCTCCTTCAACGTCGCCTCGATCTCCGGTGCGGGCGCCGTGACCGTCGAAAAGGGCGGCCGGACCACGAAGGAGCGCCGCGAGTTCAGCATCACCGGCGGGATGTGCGCCCGGTGCGAGGGGCGGGGCAAGGTCAACGACATCGACCTCACCGCGCTGTACGACGACACCAAATCCCTCAACGAGGGCGCGCTGACGATCCCCGGTTTCTCCATGGAGGGCTGGTACGGCCGCATCCTGCGCGGCTGCGGCTTCTTCGATCCCGACAAGCCGATCAAGAAGTACACCAAGCGGCAGCTGGACGATCTGCTCTACAAGGAGCCGGTCAAACTCAAGATCGAAGGCATCAACCTGACCTATTCGGGGCTGATCCCCACGATCCAGAAGTCGTTCCTGTCCAAGGACCGCGAGGCGATGCAGCCGCATATCCGCACGTTCGTGGACCGGGCGGTCACCTTCGCGGTCTGCCCGGAATGCGACGGGAGCAGGCTCAGCGAGCTCGCGCGGTCGTCGAAGATCAAGCGGATCAACATCGCCGACGCCTGCCGGATGCAGATCAGCGACCTCGCCGACTGGGTCCGCGGGCTCAAGGAGCCGTCGGTGGCGCCGCTGCTGGAGAAGCTCCAGCACACGCTCGACTCCTTCGTCGACATCGGACTCGGCTACCTCTCCCTCGACCGGCCGTCCGGCACCCTTTCGGGTGGCGAGGCGCAGCGTACGAAGATGATCCGACACCTCGGGTCCTCGCTCACCGACGTCACCTACGTGTTCGACGAGCCCACCATCGGGCTGCACCCGCACGACATCGAGCGGATGAACAACCTGCTCCAGCAGTTGCGCGACAAGGGCAACACGGTGCTGGTCGTCGAGCACAAGCCGGAGACCATCGCCATCGCCGACCACGTCGTCGACCTCGGCCCCGGCGCGGGCACCGCGGGCGGGACGATCTGCTTCGAGGGCACCGTCGAAGGACTGCGCGCGAGCGACACCATCACCGGCAGGCACCTCGACGACCGGGCGTCGCTCAAGGACAGCGTCCGCAAGCCCACCGGCAAACTGGAGATCCGCGGCGCGGACCGGCACAACCTCCGGAACGTCGACGTCGACGTCCCGCTCGGCGTCCTCTGCGTGGTCACCGGTGTCGCGGGCTCCGGCAAGAGTTCCCTCCTCCACGGATCGATCCCGGCCGCCGAGGGCGTGGTCTCGGTCGACCAGACCCCCATCCGGGGCTCGCGGCGGAGCAACCCCGCCACCTACACCGGCCTGCTCGAACCGATCCGCAAGGCCTTCGCCAAGGCCAACGGCGTGAAGCCGGCGCTGTTCAGCGCCAACTCCGAGGGCGCCTGCCCGACCTGCAACGGCGCGGGCGTCATCTACACCGACCTCGGCATCATGGCGGGTACCGCGACCACCTGCGAGGAATGCGAAGGCAAGCGGTTCCAGGCCTCGGTGCTGGAGTACACCTTCGGCGGCAAGAACATCAGCGAGGCACTCGAAATGCCGGTGTCCGAGGCCGTGAAGTTCTTCGGAGAGGGCGAAGGGCGCATTCCCGCCGCGCACGCGATCCTCAGCAGGCTCGACGACGTCGGGCTCGGCTACCTCAGCCTCGGCCAGCCGCTCACCACGCTTTCCGGCGGCGAGCGGCAGCGGCTGAAGCTCGCGACGCACATGGGCGACAAGGGCGGCGTCTACATCCTCGACGAGCCGACCACCGGCCTGCACCTCGCCGATGTCGAGAACCTGCTCGGCCTCCTGGACCGGCTCGTCGACGCGGGCAAGTCGGTGATCGTGATCGAGCACCACCAGGCGGTCATGGCGCACGCCGACTGGATCATCGACCTCGGCCCGGGCGCCGGCCACGACGGCGGCAAGATCGTCTTCGAGGGCACGCCGTCCGACCTCGTCGCGAGCGCTTCGACGCTCACCGGCGAACACCTGGCGGCCTACGTCGGCAAGTGACCGGAGCCGTAACTCGCGTGATTGGAGCCGTAACTCGCGTGACTGGGCAGCGCACTCACATGTGCGGTCTCCGATCACGCGAGTTACGCCTGCAAGCACGTGAGTTACGCCCCTGATCACGTGAGTTATCGAGGGCTAAGCCAAAAGTGGCGCGCTGAGACTGTCCATAAGGGACACTTCCTCAGATCAAATTGCCCGATTTGGAGCCTCCACGCGGGACTGGTCATACGGGCATTAAACGGACATACGGCCGCCAAAATCGTCCCCTGTGACACTCAGGACGCGACAGGCCCCGTCGGCGCCCACACCTCGCCGCGATCTGCCCTACCGCATTTAGTCCTCTAAATGCGGTAGGGCGTCGCGGTCGGCCCATTCGAGCAGGGTGTCGAGCGAGTACGCCGTGTCGTCGATGCCCGCGTGCAGGTCGCCGAGTTCGGCGAAGCGCGGGGGCACGGTGGCGATGGTGAAGTCACGGGGTTCGACGTCGTCGATCTCGTCCCAGCGGATCGGCGTCGAGACGACGGCTTCGGGCACGCCGCGGACCGAGTAGGCGCTCGCGATCGTGTGGTCGCGGGCGTTCTGGTTGTAATCGACGAACAGCTTCGAGGGATCGCGGTCCTTACGCCACCAGGTCGTGGTGACCTCGTCGGGCAGCCGGCGCTCGACCTCGTGCGCGAAGGCGAGCGCCGCCCGGCGCACCTCCTGGAAACCCCACCGCGGTTCGATCCGGACGTAGACGTGCATCCCGTGCCCGCCGGAGGTCTTCGGCCAGCCGGTGATGCCGAGTTCGTCCAGGATCTCGCGAACGGTGTGGGCGACCTTCCGCACGGTCGAGAACGGGCAGTCGGGCATCGGGTCGAGGTCGATCCGCCACTCGTCGGGGCGTTCGGTGTCGGCGCGGCGGGAGTTCCACGGATGGAACTCGACGGTCGACATCTGCACCGCCCAGATCACGTCGGCGGGATGCGTGACGCACAGTTCGTAGGCGTGTCTGCCGGAGGGGAAGTCGACGCGGACGGTCTGGAGCCAGTCGGGGGCGCCGTTCGGGACCCGCTTCTGGTGGACCTTGTCCCCCGAGACCCCGGACGGGAACCGGTGCAGCATGCACGGCCGTTCCCGCAACGCCCGCACGATCCCGTCGCCGACCGCGAGGTAGTACTCGACGAGGTCGAGCTTCGTCTCGCCCCGCGCCGGGAAATAGACCCGATCCGGGTTCGAGACGCGTACCGTCCGATCGCCGACCTCGATCTCCACCGCCGAGCTTTTCGCCATACACGGAAACTAGCCCGAAAGTCACCGATCCGCGCTCTGCCAGGATGAACGGCATGGCACCACGGACACGCGCGGAGGCATTGTCCCGCGAGCGCATCGTCGAGGCCGCCGTCGGACTTCTCGACGCGGACGGCGAACGCGGGCTCACCTTCCGGACGTTGACCGAACGCCTCTCCACCGGCCCCGGGGCGATCTATTGGCATGTGCCGAACAAGGGTGCCCTGCTCGATGCCGCGACCGCGTCCGTCGTCGCCACCGCGCTGGCCGTCGAGGCCGCGGGATCACCCCAAGACGAGATCCGCGCCATCGCCTTGGGTCTGTTCGAAGCGATCGAGCGGCACCCGTGGCTTTCCCCGCAACTCACCCTCCAGCTGTCCCGCAGCCCTTCGAGCTCGGTGACCCCGCGGATCTTCGAGAGCGTCGGCCGCCGGGTCGGCGCGCTAGGCGTCCCCCGAACCACCTGGTTCACCGCGACCTCTGCGCTGGTGCACTACATCTTCGGCGCCGCGGGCCAGAACGCGGCGAACTCCCGGGCGCTCGGGCTCGGGGTGGACCGCGCCGAATATCTCCGCGCGGCGGCGAAGGCGTGGGGAGACCTCGACCCCGGCGAATTCCCCTTCCTCCGGTCCATCGCCGACGAGGCCCGAGAACACGACGACCGGGAGCAGTTCCTCACCGGGATCGATCTGATCCTCGCCGGGATGACCGGCGCCGGTGGATAGACGCGGCCATGACCGCGAACACCACCCCGAGGAAGGTCACGTCCACCGCCGGCACCCAGCGCACGTCACCGCCCTTGACCACGTAGGCCCCGACGGGCCGCGCGGCGAGGATGAACCCGCCGCCCTCGCCTTCCTTGCCCTGTTCGCTGCCGTGCCCGCCGCCTCCACCGCCGATGACGCTCGCGGCCGGGATGATCACGACGCCGTCCTTCTCGACCGGCTCGCCGTAGACACGCCGGACGGTGAGGTTGTCGCGCATGACACCGACGATCTTTTCGAGTCCCATCGAGCTCAGCCTTCCTGAGGCAGCACCGACATCACTTCGGACACCGGGCGCAAATGCTCCTCCAGCAACCTTGACGCCTCTTTCGCGTCGTGGTCGTTCAGGGCGGCGACCAGCGCCCGGTGTTCCGTGTTGATCACGGTCAGCCGTTCCGGGCGTGCCTCCAGCGCGCGGACCGTGACCCGCTGCTGCCTCGAACGGAGGGTGTCGTACAGCTCGGTCAGGACGGTGTTGCCCGCGGCGTTCACGATGGCGCGATGGAAGCGGCGGTCGAACCCCGAAACTGCGAACCAGTCGCGTTCGGCGCCGGAGCTCGCCATCGCATCGATGAGTTCCGGCAGTTCGGCGGGCGCACCCGCCCGGTTCGCGCACAGCGTGGCGATCGCGTGGCCTTCGATCAGCCGCCTGCTCTGGTAGACCTCTTCCAGCTCTCTGGCGGTGACAGTGCGCACCTGGGCGCCCTTGCGCGGCAGCAGGCTGATGAACCGCTCGGCGGCGAGACGATGGAAGGCCTCGCGCACCGGCGTCCTGGACACGCCGACGACGCCGGAAACCCACATCTCGTCGAGGAAGCGGCCGCCTTCCAGCTCGCCCGAGATGATTCCGTCGCGTAGCCACGTGTAGACCCGCTCACGCGCCGGGCCGCCCCCTTCGGCGGTCACAGTCATCTCGTTCCCCCTCTATGCCGTTACTTTCCGCGACCGAGCCTACACCTGGACCAGCCAAGTATCCATCATGTATACAAGAGTTCCACTGATTGGAAGGGGTCCCATGGTGCACGTCGCGGTGGCGCAGTTCGCGCCCGGCAACGACAAAGAGGCCAACCTCGCCCGAGTCGCCGCCCTCGTCGGCGAAGCGGCCGACCGCGGCGCCCGGGTGGTCGTCTTGCCCGAGTACTCGTTGTTCACCGTACCGACGATGAGCCGGGAATTCGTGACCTCGGCCGAAGAACTCGACGGCCCGTTCGTCACCGAGCTGCGCGGTCTCGCGAAGGACCGGCAGATCACCGTCGTCGCCGGCATCAACGAAGCGCTCCCCGGCGGCGAGCGGATCTCGAACACGCTCGTCGCGGCCGGCCCCGACGGGGCGATCGCCGCGCTCTACCGCAAGCTGCACCTGTACGACGCCTTCGGCTTCCGCGAGTCCGAGCTGGTCCGGCCCGGCGACATCGAAGCGCCGGAGACGTTCGAGGTCGACGGGATCACCTTCGGCCTCCAGACCTGCTACGACCTCAGGTTCCCTGAGGTCACCCGACGCCTGGTCGACGCGGGCGCGGACGCGGTACTGCTGCCCGCGGAGTGGATGCCCGGTCCGCTCAAGGAGGACCACTGGACCACCCTGGTCCGGGCCAGGGCGATCGAGAACACGATCTACCTCGTCGCGGCGGGTCAGGCCGCGCCCGCCGGTTCTGGGCACAGCATGATCGTCGACCCGATGGGCGTCGTCGTCGCCTCGCTCGGCGAGCGCACGGGGACCGCGACCGGCGAGGTCTCCACCGAACGGATCTCCGAGGTGCGCGCCAAGAACCCGGCACTGGAACTGCGCCGGTTCGCCGTCACCCCGAAGGCCTGAGCTATCTTCTGACCCGGAGGTCCGTTCGTGAAGACACGCCCTCGGGCGTGGTGACGCGGCTTCCGTTCGCCTGGGTGCCGGGTGGCCGCCCGGCACCCAGGCTCATTTCACGGCACCAACAGTCCCCAGTGGACGGCCCACGGGACGAACAGCACGGTCCCGGCCAGCAGCAGGCCGACCCGGACTCCCCCGCGTTCCTTCTTCCGCCACCACGAAACCGCGGTCACCACCCCGGCGGCGACGACCCCGACCGCGATCAGCTGCAACGCGAGCCACGGCAACGTCCGTCCGAAAAGGACTGGACCCGGCGCCATCGCCGCGCCCATCGACAGGGCGACGTAGTAGACGAGGAATCCCGCCGTGCCGAGCAGCCCTGCCGACGCCAGCCAGCGTGCGGGCCCGGCGAGCGGAACCTCCTTACGGCGGCGGAACAACGCCGTCACCGGGTAGGCCGTGAACGCGAGCAACGCCAGCGCCCAGACCCCGATCTGCATCCACGGCTCCTCGTACCAGGCGAGCGGCGCCAATGCGGCACTTTGGCTCGCCTGGACCGGAGGCGGGTCGGCGGACGGCCCGTTCTTCGCCCCGTTCACCCAGTTCGCGACGAGGTCGAGGTACCCGGGGGCGAAACCGTCGAGCTTGTCGAAACCGTCCGTGGTCCGCCGGAGCCCGTGCTGTGCCTGCGGGAACACCTTCAGCGTGTACTGCCGGTTCCCCGCTCGGTCCAGCGTTTCCCGGAAGATCCGGACGGCCTCGCCGGGCGGGGTCAGCCGGTCCAGCTCACCCCACAGGCCGAGCACCGGCTGCCGCACCTTCTCCAGCACCGGCACCGGGTCGTACCCCGCCTCGGGGAACGCGCCGGCCCCGGCGAGGGTCCGCATGTTCGTCGACGACACCATGTCCACCATCGATCCGGTCACGCCGCCCCGACGTAGATAGGTCTCGAGCGCCCATGCCTGCTGACGATCCGGCGAAACCCCGTTGGCGCCGACAGTGACCGCGAAAGCGACGTCCTTCGACTTCGACGCCGCCAACGGCGCGACCCAGCCTCCTTCGCTCAAGCCCCACACCCCGACGCGGGCCGGATCCACTCCGGGATGCGAGCGCAGTGCCTGCACGGCGGCGAGCGCGTCGTCGGCCAGTACCGAGTAGTCCCTTTCGAACAGTGAATAGCCTTCGGTCCGCTTGTCGTAGATCAGGGTCGCGATTCCGGCCTTGGCGAAGGATTCCGCCTCGGCACGGTAGTCGTCCCGGTCGTGTTCGCCGGACCCGTGCACCATGACGATGCCCGGCGCCGGACCACCGCCCCGCGGCGCGACCACCGTTCCCCGCAGGGTGACCCCGTGGCTGGTGAACGAGACTTCGCCGTCCGGAGCCGCGGCGGGCAGCGGCGACGAGACCGCGACGACCGCCGCGAGCAACGCGGCGATCATCGCCTGCTCACCCGGACCACCTCGAGCGACGGCGACGCGAGGATGTCCTTCTCGCAGTACCGTTCGGTGACCCACTGCTTGCGCGAGTACAGCTCCGTCTGGTCGCTATGGTGCGCCGACTTCGGATTCGCCGACTGCGAGTAGGTCATCAGCGTCGTCGTGTCCGGGCAACCCGTACCGTTGAAGGCCACGACGTGCAGGTACGTCCCGCCATGCGTGAACTCGGTGTAGCCACGGGCCGGATCCCAAGGCCCGCCCAAGGAGTTGTAGACGCCGCGGCCCGCGGTTCCACCGCCCAGCGGGATCTTCCGGCCGTCACGGACGACGTAATGGTTGTCGCCGTATGGCGCGTCGAGCGGGATCTTCGCCGCTCGCAGCTCGGCGACGGCGCCCGAGAGCGCCTTGCGGATCGCCGCGTTGCCCGTGTCCAGGGTGTTCGGCGTGTGGACCGGATCCTTGACGTCGAACGGGTTTTTCCAGATCTCCGGCCCCAGGCGATCGACCGCGGACCAGAACCTGTCGAACAGCAGCGCGCCCCGGCTGCCGGCGTCCGAACGACCGTCCCAGCTCTCGAGCGCCGCGCACGCGTCAGCCATTCCCGGCATCGTGCGGCACATCGCGATGACGTCGGCGCGCACGAGTTCGGCGGCGTGGTCCCGGTTCGAGAACATCAGGTCCCGCATCGCCTGCCCGGTGAAGCCGCCCTTCTTAAGCTGGTCGGAGATCTCGACGACGCCCGCGCGCGTCCGCATGTTCTGCTCGTAACGGACCGGGCCCACGATCCTGGGATAGCCGGTCTTCGGCTCGGCGGGGTTGATCAACCAGTAACTGTCGTTCGAATTCGCCACGTAGTCGGACCGGCTCAGGCTCGGCAGGCTCGAAGGGCCGAAGACCCCCGGCCGCAGCGCGTCACGGTCGCGGCCCCAGGCGCAGGACGTCTTGGAGCCGTCGAGCACGGCGACCCCGTCTGCGTCGAACAGTTCCTTGCCCAGCGGCGTGTTGCAGCGCGCCGCCTTCTCGTCGGTGACGTGCGGGACCCCGTGGATCTGGCTGAACTCCACCCGGCCGCGGTCGTCGGTGGCGAGGATGTTCATCCACGGCAGCCCTTGTGTCTCGCGGACCGCGCCGATCATCTCCCCCGCCGTCCGGCCGCGGGCGATCGCGAACATCGAGTTCGTCATCCCGAGGTTCGTGGCGTTGGCGTCCGCGATGGCGAACGCGCTCGACGCCTTCCACGGCAGTTCCCGCTGCCCGAGCCGGGTCGTCACCGGACCGTACCTCGTCGTCCACTGTGGACGTACGACGCGCTCCAGGGAGCCGTCCGCCTTACGCGACAGGACACTCACGTCGGTACGCCGCATCCGCTCGGGCTTCCCGTCTACCAGGTACGTCGTGGGAGAACCCGGAACGAGCTTCAGTTCGAACAACGTGTACGTGCGGGTGGTGTCGGTGGCGGTACCGCTCCAAGCGGCGGTTCCGTTGTGCCCCAGCCACATCAACGGGATGCCGGGAATGCCCGCACCGCTGACGTCGAGCTTGCCCGGCAGCGTCACTTGCGACTGCCACAGCCTGGACCCGGTCAACTGCCACGGCAGGTGCGGGTTGGCCAGCGAAACACCTCGCCCGTTCGCCGACGCGGCCGAACCGATCGCGATCGCGTTGCTGCCGATCCCGGTCTCCCCGAGCATCTGTTCGCCGCCACCGCCCGACGGCGGGGCACCCGGCAGGGAGGCGCTGATCGAGTCCGCGAGGCCGCCCTGCCCGAAGATCATGCCGATCGCGTGGCTGTGCCGGTAGACGTCGAGTTCGGTGATCGGCTTCAGCCAGCCCGCACCCCGGCAGGCCGGATCGGTGATCTCGCCGGCGCGCAGGTACTTGTTGACCCCCTCGACGTAACCGCGGACCAGTTCGCGGACCTCGCGGTACGGCCCGCGCGGCGCGGGTTCCGAGAGGAGACGCTCGACGGCGCCGCTTTCGTTGAGACCTTGGAAGTACAGGTCGCTCGCGAGGTTCGTGCTCGCCTGGCTCACCCCGCTCGTCGGCGGCGTGTCCGGCCCGAGCCAGCGGGACCGTTCGGCCCGTGTCGTGACCGCGACGTCCGCGATATCGCAGATGTTGTCCTTGGCCGCGGCGAATCCCTGCCCGAAGCCCAGGCTCACCCAGTCGTTCGCGACGATATGCGGGACGCCGTATTCGGTGTAGCGGATGGTGGCGTCCGGCCGGGATACCCCATCCGGCGGTTGCGCGGCCGCCGCGGTCCCCGCCGCGAGCAGGCTCGCCGCGGCGCAGACGGCCGCGATTCTCTTCCAGAGCAGCATGCTGCTCCCCCCTTTGCGTGTGGAGTCGTTCATGAAGACACGCCGTCCGGCGTGGTGACGCGATACCGGTGGCCGAGTGGCCGCTCTTCCACCGGGTTTCACTTCCCTTCGCCCACCTCCCCCTCCGGGTCCGGGAACGCCGTCCAGCGCACGAGCACCTTCCGCGCGTCCGGGCCGGGTTCCGGCCGCCAATAACGGCGCAGCAGGTCCAGGTACTCGTCGAAGAACTCCTTGAGCTCTTCGAGGTTCAGGTGGACCGAGCCGCGCGAGAACACCAGCGCGTCGCCCCATTCGCCCAGCTCACCGCGACGCTCGAGGAAACGCGCCAGCTGTTCGAGGTCTTCGGTGAACGCGGCTCGCTGCGCCTCGTCGAACACGGCGCGCATCTCGTCGTTCTGCTCACTGTGCCGGGGCCAGCGGATGTCGCGGGACCGGGCGCGCCACCAGCGCTCCTTGCCGTGCGCGAGTTCCGGCGCCTCGTCGACGAAGTCGTACTTCGCCAGTTCTCGCAGGTGATAGCTGGTCGCGCCCGAGCTCTCCCCCAGCTCCTTGGCCAGCTTCGTCGCCGTCGCGGGGCCGCGGCCCAACGCCTCCATGATCCGGCGGCGCAGCGGGTGCATCACCGCCTTCAGCACGGCGGCGTCGGCGATCTCTTCGGGTGGCGGCGGACCGGTCATGCCACCAAGGTAGCCGTGCAAAGGAGATTGTGCAAAGGTCTCTTTGCACGCGGTTCAGACCACTCCGCGAGGCGACCGGGGATTCTGCTGGCCATTCGGTGAACTCAGCGTGAAATTGACAACTTCACTACGAAGGTCTTGTGCCGGGCGGACGAAAACTCGACAGGTTCGCGGGTTTTTCGTTGCGTCGTCCCCGAAAATCGGTTGTATCGGATAGTTTTGCCCGGAGTCGACCTTGCGGGAGAGAACATGCCGAAGCACCGCCCCCGACAGACGGACAAGTTGTCCGCCCGGCACCGGACGGCCTTCGCGCTCGCCGGCGGCGCGCTCGCCGTGCTGCCCGCGGTCACCGCGTCGGCAGGCCCCGACACGCCGATCGCCGCGCCGAAACCGGCGGCGCCGCAGAACCAGGCCGCGGCCTGGCAGCCGCCGGCGGGCACGGTCCCGGAGATCGCCGTCGACGGCAGCCTCCCCGAGCCGCCCACCCCGGACCCGCTGACCGTCCCCGGTCACTCCGGCAACTTCGGCGGGTCGTTCGCGCCGTCGGGCGCGCTCGGCATCCCCGCCAGCATGATGAAGGCGTACAAGAACGCGGCCGACATCCTCGCGAAGGAACTGCCCGGCTGCCATATCGACTGGGCGCTGATCGCCAGTATCGGCCGCATCGAGTCCAACCACGCGCGCGGTGGTTATGTGGACGCGAAGGGGAACACCCTCGAACCGATCCTCGGCCCGCAGCTCAACGGCGCCGGACCGTTCGCCGCGATCCCCGACACCGACGGCGGCAAGTACGACGGCGACGCGGTGTGGGACCGCGCCGTCGGCCCGACGCAGTTCATCCCGTCCACATGGAAGGGCTACGCCTCCGACGGCAACGGCGACGGCGAGTCCAACCCGAACAACATCTACGACGCGACGCTGGGCTCGGGTCGCTACCTCTGCTCCGGCGGCGTCGACCTGACGTCCGAGCAGACCCAGCGCGTGGCCGTGTACCGCTACAACCACTCGCTGTCCTATGTGGACACCGTGATCCGGTGGGCGGTCGCGTACCGCGGCGGTGTCGCGACGATGCCGGACAGCCAGGTCCCCGTCGGCGCCCCCGACTCGCAGGACGTCGCCGCCGGCACGCCCGGCGGGCAGGTTCCGGTGCCGACCCTGCCCGGCACTCCCCCGCCCGGCACGACCACGCCGGGGCCGACCCCGTTGCCCGGCACGTCGTTGCCGCCGAGCAGCAGCACCCCGCCGAGCAGCAGTTCGCCCTCGAAGCCGTCCAGCACACCGCCTTCGTCGACGCCTCCCTCGTCCACGCCGCCTTCCTCGACACCGCCGTCGAGCACCCCGCCGTCCTCCACGCCCCCGCCGTCCAGCACGTCTTCCGCGGCGCCGTCCTCGACCCCGGCCGGGAACACCGGCGAGACGTCTCCGACCAGCACCACCACCTCGCCCACCCCGTGATGCCCGGAATGTCCTGAAGGCGAGCCGCGTTGTCGCTTCTCGTAGATCACCAACCGAGAGAAGCGAGACACGGATGTCGTCTTTCGTCATGACCGCCGAGGAACGGGAAGCCTTCCTGAGCGAGGTCCACATCGGGGTCCTGGCCGTGGAGCGGGAAGGGCGGGCCCCGCTGGCCGTGCCGGTCTGGTACGACTACGAGCCCGGCGGCGAGCTCCTGATCTGGATGGACGGCGGTTCGGTCAAGGACAAGGCGATCAAGAAGGCGGGCAGGCTCAGCCTGGTCGCACAGTCGGAGACGCTGCCGTACAAGTACGTGACGGCCGAGGGTCCGGTCATCGCGAACGACACACCGCCGACCCGGGAGCAGGCGCTGAAGATCGCGCACCGCTACCTGCCGGAGGACGAGGGCACGAAGTACGTCGACGGCGCGCTCAGCGACAACTCCGTGCTGGTCCGTGTCCGGCCGGAGAAGTGGCTGAGCAACGACCAGGGCAAGGCCTGACCGTACGACGGTGTCCCGGTGGGCGAGCCACCGGGACACCGTCGTTCAGCCCGCGATCGGCTCGAACTCGACCACGCTGTCGAGCGCCTTGCCCATCGCGGCGTTCCCTTCACGTTCGATCATGATCTCCACGAGGACCGGCCGCGACGTCCGCTCGGCCTCCTTGCGAGCCCACTCCAGCGAAGCCCGGATCTCGGCGGGCTCGGTGACGCGGGTGCCGGAGCAGCCGTAGGCCTCCATGACCTTCACGTTGTCCGTGCCGATCTTGTCGTAGTGGATGTCGACCTCGAAGTTCATCTCGTAGCCGGTTTCAGCCTGCCGGATGAGCCCGAGGTACTCGTTGTTCAGCATGATCAGCACGAACCCGACGTCGTACTGCGCGGCCACCGCCAGCTCTTCGACCAGGAACTGGAACGAGTAGTCCCCGACGACGCCGACGACCTCGGCCTCCGGTTTCGCCTTCTTGACCCCGATCGCCGCCGGGATCTCCCAGCCGAGCGGGCCCGCTTGGCCGCACACCTGGTAGTGCCGCGGCTTGTGCGCGCGCTGAAACTGCCCGGACCAGATCTGGTAGAGCCCGATCGCGGTGACGAAGTAGGCGTCCTCGCCGTAGAACTCGTTGATCTCCTTGAACACCCGCGGCGCCTTGATCGGCGTGTCCTCGAAGTCCTCGCGCCGCGGCAGGGTCTCCTTGAGCTCGCCGATACGCTGCGGCCACGCACGATCCCGCGCCGGAGAGCGCTTCGACGCCGCCTCGATCAGCGCGTCCAGGAAAGCACCCGTGTCCGACACGATGCCCAGGTCCGGCCCGAACACCTTGCCCAGCTGTGTCGGCTCGATGTCGACGTGGATGAACTTCCGGGTCCCCCGGTAGACGTCGAGGTCACCGGTGTGCCGGTCGCCGAACCGCGCACCCAGCGCCAGCACGAGATCAGCTTCGAGGAAGGCGGCGTTCGCCCAACGCTGCGAGGTCTGGATCCCCGCCATGCCGGCGAACAGTTCGTGGTCCTCGGGGAAGCTCCCCTTGCCCATCAACGTCACGCCGACCGGGACACCGAGCAATTCGGAAGCGGTCCGCAGCCGGTCGCTCGCGTCGCCGAGCACCACGCCGCCGCCCGCGAGGATCAGCGGCCGTTCGGCGGCCAGCAGGAGATCCAGCGCTCGCTCGACCCTGGCCGGCGACGGCGTCGCCTTGGTGACCGGCAGCGACGAATCGATACTGGAGTCCCATTCGATCTCCTGCCGCTGGACGTCGATCGGCAGGTCGATCAGCACCGGCCCCGGGCGGCCGGACCGCGCGATCCGGAACGCCTCCCGGAACACCCACGGCAGCTGGGCCGCCTCCTTGACCTGCACCGCCCATTTGGTCACCGGCTTGGCGATCTCGACGATGTCGACCGCCTGGAACGCCTCGGTGTGCAGCTTCCGCGAGTCGGCCTGCCCGGTGATGCACAGGATCGGGATCGAGTCGGCCTGCGCGGTGTAGAGGCCGGTGATCATGTTCGTCCCGGCGGGCCCGGAGGTGCCGATCGCGACGCCGACGTTGCCGGTGGTCCTCGCCCAGCCGTCGGCCATATGGGTCGCGCCTTCCTCGTGGCGCACGATCAGATGCTCGATGCCGCTGTCCTGCATCGCGTGGTACAGCGGGAGGATCGCGGCGCCCGGACAACCGAACGCGGTGTCGACGCCCTCACTGACCAGGACGTCGACGACGGCCTGCATGGCGGGGATTCTGGGCATTCCTCACTCCTTGTTTTCCGCGCCGGACAGCGATTCGACGACCTTCAGCAGGGCGGAGTGATCGAGCGAGCCGTGGCCCATCGCCCGTCCGGCGGCGACGAGCTGGGCGACCAGCCCGGTGAGCGGCAGCGCGACGTCGGCCTGCCTGGCGGCGGCGAGCGCGATACCCATGTCCTTGTGGTGCAGGTCGATCCGGAAGCCCGGCGCGAATTCCCTCGCCACCATGGACTTCCGCTTGAGTTCGAGGATCCGGCTGCCCGCGAGGCCGCCCGCGAGGACGTCCAGCCCGACACCGGCGTCCACGCCGGAGGCTTCGAGCAGCACGATGGCTTCGGCGATCAGTCCGTAGGTTCCGCCGACGACCAGCTGGTTCGCGGCCTTGACGACCTGACCGGCGCCGTGCGGCCCGACGTGCACGATCGTCTTGCCGACCGCCTCCAGGATCGGGAGCCCGGCGGCGAAGTCCTCGTCCTCCCCACCGACCATAATGGACAGTGAAGCCTGCTCGGCGCCGGCCTGGCCACCGGAAACGGGTGCGTCGAGCACCCGGATCTCGCGTTCGCCCGCCCGCTCGGCGACCTCGATGGAGGTCTCCGGCCGGATGGTGCTCATGTCGATCAGCAGTGTGCCCGGCTTCGCCGATTCCAGCACTCCGCCCGCCGCCAGCACGACAGCCTCGACCTGCGGGTGGTTCGGCAGCATGGTGATGACGACTTCCGCGTCCGCCACGGCGTCGGTCACCCCGTTCGCGGCCCGGCCGCCCGCGGCTTCCAGCCTCGCGAGCGCGTCGGCGTTCGTGTCGAATCCGCTCACCTCGTGGCCGGCGGCGACGAGATGTCCCGCCATCGGCCCGCCCATGATCCCCAGGCCGATGAATCCCAGCTTGGTCATGCCAGTCCCCTTCGTTCGAAAGGCAGCCACGACAGCGAATCCGCGCTCGGCCCGTCGGGTTTGTACTCCACGCCGACCTGCCCGCGGTAGCCCGCCGTCTGCAGCTTTTCCAGGTATCCCTCGATGTCCAGCGTTCCGGTCCCCGGCTGGTGGCGCCCTGGGGCATCGGCGATCTGCACATGGCCGATCCGTCCGGTGTGGACGGTCGTGACCGTGTCGAGGTCGTCACCGTTGACCGCCAGGTGGTACAGGTCGGCCAGCAGCTTCACGTTGTCCCGCCCGAGTTCGTCGAGCACCTTCAGTACGTCGTCCGCGGTCTTGAGCGGGTACTTCTCCGCCCCCGACAACGGCTCGAGGACGATCTCCGCGCCGATCCGCGCGGCCGCGTCCGACGCGAGCGCCAGGTTCGACAGGCCGAGCTTGTCCTGCCCGGCCGGATCCGCGCCGTCGATCCGGTTGCCGTAGAGCGCGTTGAACCGGCGGCAGCCGAGCCGCTCGCCGAGGTCGATCGCGGACGCGATGCCGCGGGCGAACTCGTCCTCGCGACCTGGCCAGGTGACCAGGCCACGATCACCGCCCGCCATGTCGCCGGGGAAGAAGTTCAGCCCGGTCACCGCGACGCCCGCCCGCTCGACCGACGCCACGAACGCGTCGACCTCGGCGGCGTCCGGTACCGGTGTCTCGAAGGGCCACCAGTACTCGACCGCGGTGAAGCCCGCCGCGCGCGCCGCCTCCGCCCGGTCGAGCAGCGGCAACTCGGTGAAGACGAGCGACAGGTTCAGCACGTAGGGCAGCGCGTGACGCGAACCGGCAAGATCAGCCATCGAAACCTCTGCAATTTCGCTCTGCGGAAACTTTCTTTCGTATATCGAGAATAGCCCGCTGACCTGTCCAGGTCAACGGGCGGTATACCGGCAGAGGGGCATCGAGCGCGGGTGTCCGTTCGGTACAGGTGGTGGGGGGGGGGGGGGGGGGGGGGGGGGGGGGGGGGGGGTGGGGCGGACGACCCCACAGCGGGCCCGCCGCGTGGGGGAGGAGCCCGAC
>NZ_JBIWKX010000035.1:0-16594 GCF_044765885.1 Amycolatopsis sp. NPDC102389 | reverse complement strand
GGGGGGGCCGGGGGGGGGGGGGGGGGGGTTTCCGCCGCCCCCCCCCCCCCCCCCCCCCCCCCCCCCCCCCCCCCCCCCACCACCTGGAGGCTCAGCGGTTCTGGACGTGCTGCCACCCGAAGCGACCCTTGATGCAGAGGTTCCCGTGGGTCACCGAACTCTCGTGGGGCGAGGTCACTTTGACGATCTCGTTGTCCTGGACGTGCAACGTCAGGTTGCAGCCGACCCCGCAGAAGGTGCAGACGGTCGTCGTCGCGGTCTGCCGGGACTCGTCCCAGGTACCGTCCTCACGCTTGTCGTGCTCGCGTTTGAAACTCAGCGCGCCGGTCGGGCAGACCTCGACGCAGTTTCCACAGTAGACACACGCGCTGTCCGGCAGCGGGTTCGCGAACTCCGTCGAGATCCGGGCGTCGAAACCGCGTCCCGCCATGGTGATGGCGAAGGTGTTCTGCCACTGCTCGCCGCACGCGTCGACGCATTTGTAGCACTGGATGCATTTCCCGTAGTCGCGGACATAGAGCTCGTTGTCCACTTTGACCGGCTGACGCACCGTCGCCGCCGTCAGCCCGTCCGGGATCTCGTGCTCGCCGGGGCGGCGGTCGTCGCGGTCGTCCGACGGGGGCGCGGGCGGGCCGAAACGCTCGGGTTCCGCACCGCATTCGGTCATCCAGTCCGCGACATCGGGCGTAGTGGACAGGTCCGTCGCCGAGCCGAGGAGTTCGAGCACCACCTTGCGGCTGAGCCGCGTCCGCTCGGTCTCGGTCCGCACGACCATGCCCGGTTCCGCCTTGCGAGAGCAGGAAGGCACAAGCGTGCGCGAGCCCTCGACCTCCACCATGCAGACCCGGCAGGCGTTCGCCGGTTCGAGGGTGTCGCCGTGACAGAGCGTCGGGATGTTCTTGCCCGCCGCGGCACAGGCGTCGAGAATCGTGGAGCCTTCGGGAACCCTGACGGACTCACCATCCACAGTGAACTCGACGAGCCTGCGCGGGAGTCCTATTCCGACAATGGTCACGATCGCTCCTCCAGGGCGCCGAGCCGGTCGATCGCCGACTCGATGGCGTTCCAGGCGGTCTGGCCCAGTCCGCAGATGGACGAATCCCGCATCACCTGGCCGACTTCTCGCAGCAGCGCGAGGTCGTCTCCGCCGGTACTGAGCTTGCGGCCGCCGACGATCCGGTGCAGCGCCTCCTCCTGCCGCACGGTGCCGATCCGGCACGGCACGCATTGCCCGCACGATTCGTCACGGAAGAACGCCGCGATCCGCAGCAGGAACCCGCCGAGGTCGGCTCGGTCGTCCAGCGCGAGCACGACCCCCGAGCCGAGGGTGGTGCCGGCGGCGCGCGCGTCCTCCATGGTCAGCGGCTAGGCGGTTTCGTCCGGGCGCACGAAACCGCCCGCCGCACCGCCGAGCAGGACGGCCCGGAGTTCACGGCCCTCCGGCACTCCCCCGGCCAGTTCGAGCAGTTCCCCCAGCGTCGTCCCGAACGGCACCTCGTACACACCTGGACGCCGGACGTTGCCGGACAGGCAGAACAGTTTCGGCCCGGTGGAGCGTTCGGTCCCGATGCGACGGTAAGCCTCGCAGCCTTCGGTGAGGATCAGCGGGATGTTGACGAGCGTCTCGACGTTGTTCACCACCGTCGGCTTGCCGAACAACCCCTTCTCCACCGGGAACGGCGGCTTCGTCCTCGGCTCGCCGCGATAGCCTTCGATCGAGTTGAAGATCGCCGTTTCCTCGCCGCAGATGTAGGCGCCCGCGCCTCGCCTGATCTCGATGTCGAACGAGAACCCTTGCCGCCCCAGGATGTTCTCGCCCAAGAACCCTCGTTCGCGAGCCGTTTCGATGGCGTTGCGCAGCATCCTCAGGGCACGCGGGTATTCGCCGCGCAGGTAGACGTACCCCTTCTGCGCCCCGATCGCGAACGCGGCGATCGTCATGGCTTCGACGAGCGCGAACGGATCCCCCTCGATCAGCACGCGGTCCTTGAACGTGCCCGGTTCGCTCTCGTCGGCGTTGCACACCAGGTACCGGGTCCGCTCGGGCTGGCGGGCGGCGGCGTCCCATTTCCGGCCGGTCGGGAACGCCGCTCCGCCCCGGCCCATCAGCCCCGAATCGGTCACCTCGCGGATGACCCTGGCAGGCCCGAGCAGTAACGCGTTCCTCAACGCCGCGTAGCCACCCGCCGCGCGATAGGCGTCCAGGCTCCCGGGCTCGACGACGCCGACCCGGCGCAGCAGGCGCAGCCCTGGTTCCCCGTGCTGTGGAACGGAAACCGGGCCTTCCTCCCAAGTGGACGGTTCGCGGGTGATTTCGCCTGGCCTGGCCGGAGCGAGCGGTCTCTGCGCGGCGGGATCGCCCGCCTCGACGGCCAGCGCCGCCGGAGCGCGTTCGCAGACGCCAAGACACGGACTGCGATGCCAGGCGATTCCCGCGGCGTCGAAGGTCTCGGTCACCGCATCCGCACCGTTGACTTGGCAGGCCAGGTCCGTGCAGACGTGGATCACGCGCGGCGGCCGTTCCTTGAGCGAGAACAGCGCGTAGAAACTCGCCACGCCGTAGGCCTCCGCCGGCGGCACGTTCAGCCGGCGGCAGATGTGGTTCAACGCTCCCTGACTGATCCAACCGACCCGGTCGTTCACGGCGTGCAACGCGGGAAGCAACTGATCACGGCTTTCGGCTCCGAGCGCGTCGACCGCGTGCCGTTCGGCATCCGTCGGTTCGGCGTTCAGGAAACGCAGGTCCATTCCGGCTCCTCACACGGTGGCGGGCAGCTTCTCGACCCGGATCGCGGCGGCCTTGTACTCGGCCGTGCCCGCGACCGGACAGGTCGCCTCGATGGTGATGACGTTGACGTCGATCTCGTCCGGGAAGTGGAAGGTCATGAACGCCAGGCCGGGTCGCAGCCCTTCGTCGATCCGTACCGGTGCCTCGATCTCCCCGCGACGCGACGAGATCCGCACGACCTCGTCCTCCGTGACGCCGAGTTTGACGGCATCGGCCAAGCAGAGGTCGAGCGTTTCCCCGCGACGCAGCGGCGAAGGGAACCCGCCGGACTGGACGCCGGTGTTGTAGGAGTCCAGCCGCCGTCCGGTGGTCAGCCGGATCGGGAAGTCCTCGGTGAGCAGATCCACCGGCGGGCTGTGCGCGATCACGGTGAACGGCGCCGGGCGCCCGCGTTTCGCCGGGTCCTCCTCCCAGAGGCGACCGTGCAGGAACGTCGGTTCGAGCTCGTCCTCGCGATAGCAGGGCCACTGAATGCCGCCGAGTTCCTCCAGCCGCGCGTAGCTCATCCCGGCGTGCATCGGCGACAACGTCCGGAGTTCGTTCCAGACGTCCTCTCCGCCCTGATAGTTCCAGTCGTGGCCGAGGCGCCGGGCGAGCTCGCACAGCACCTGGATGTCGTCGCGCGCGCCCTCCGGCGGTTCGAGTGCCTTCCGGACTCGCTGGACCCTGCGTTCGCTGTTGGTGAAGGTGCCGTCGGATTCGCACCAGGCCGCCGAAGCGGGCAGTACCACGTCGGCCAGCCGCGCGGTCTTGGTGAGGAAGATGTCCTGCACCACCATGTGTTCCACATTGGACAGACGTTTGATCGTGTGCTCGCAGTCCGCCTCGGACTGCACCGGGTTCTCCCCGATGATGTACACGCAGGTCAGGTCGCCGCGTTCCATCGCGTCGAGCATCTGCGTGAGGTTGAGTCCCTTGTGCGGTGGGATGTTCGAACCCCAAGCCGCGTCGAACTTCGCCCGGACGTCCGCGTCGAGGATGTTCTGGAACCCCGGCATCCGGTCCGGGATGGCGCCCATGTCGCCGCCGCCCTGGACGTTGTTCTGCCCGCGCAGGGGGTTGAGCCCCGCGCCGTACCGGCCGACGTGCCCGGCCAGCAGCGCGAGATTGATCAGGGACAGGACGTTGTCGGTACCGTTGTGGTGCTCGGTGATCCCGAGCGTCCACGACAACTGGCCGCGATCCGCGCGGGCGTAGGTGTGCGCGAGTTCGCGGATCAGCTCGGCCGGGACGCCGGTCGTCTCCTCGGCGGCTTCGAGCGTCCACGGCTCGACGGAGGCCGCGAACTCGGCGAACCCTTCGGTGGCCCGCTCGATGAAGGCGGTGTTGGCGAGTCCGGAGTGGATGATCTCGCGGGCGATCGCGTGCGCCAGCGGGATGTCCGTGCCGACGTGCAGCTGGAGCTGCCGGTGCGCCCAGCTCGCGGTGCTGGTCCGGCGCGGGTCGATCACGAACAGTTTCGCGCCGCGGTGGACGGCTTTCAGCACGTGCTGGAAGAAGATCGGGTGGGCTTCGCGCGGGTTGCCGCCCCAGACGACGATGACGTCGGCGTCCTCGATCTCCTGATACGACGACGTCCCGCCGCCGCTGTCGAACACGCGCGCCAGCCCGGCGACGCTCGGCGCGTGACAGGTGCGGTTGCACGAGTCGACGTTGTTGGTACCGATCACCGCACGCGTGAACTTCTGTGCGACGTAGTTCATCTCGTTGGTCGCCCTGGCACACGAGAACATGCCGAAGGCTTCGGGTCCTTTGGTGTCGAGCGTGCGGCGGAACCCGGCGGCGGCGCGCTCCAGCGCCTCCTCCCAAGTGGCCGGGCGCAGCTCACCGGAATCACGGACCAGGGGCTGGGTGAGCCGGACGTATGGTTCGGTGTTCTTGCGCTTCATCGGGTTCCTCCGATTCAGTGCGCTCCGACGGGAACGGCGGTCGCGGTCTGGCCGAGCAGGCCGATCGCGGCGTGGACGTGGTGCAGCGCGGGGGCGGGGACGCCGGTCAGCTCCGCGAGCTCGACGACGGCGCCGATGATCGCGTCGATCTCCAGCGGCTTGCCCGCTTCGAGGTCTTGCAGCATCGACGTCTTGTGGTGGCCGACGCGCCAGGCGCCGTTGATGCGTTTCTCGACCGACACCTGGGGGTCGCTGCCTGCGGCGCGGGCGATCGCGAGGGTCTCGTTCATCATCGCGGCGACGAGCTCGCGGGTGTCCGGGTGCTCGCACATCTGGACCATGGTCGCCCTGGTCAGCGCGCTGAGCGGGTTGAAGGCGACGTTGCCCATGAGCTTGACCCAGATCTCGTCGCGCAGATCGAGCTCGACCGGTGCCTTCAGCCCGCCCGCGATCATCGCGTCGGCGAGCGCCGCGCACCGGGACGTGACGCCGCCTTTCGGCTCCCCCAAAGCGAACCGGGTCCCTTCGAGATGCCGGATCACCCCCGGCTCCTCGATCACCGTCGAGCAGTAGACGACGCAGCCGATCGCGCGGCGCAGTTCGAGGACCTCACTTACCGCGCCCCCGGGGTCGACCGTCTCGATGCGACGGTTCTCCAGCGGATGTCCGGTCAGGCCGTGGAAGTACCACCACGGGATCCCGTTCTGCGCGGCCACGATCGCGGTGTCCTCGCCCAGCAGCGGCGCGATCAACGGGCCGCAGGAGGCGTACGAATTCGCCTTCAGGCCGAGGAAGACGAAGTCGACGGGCCCGACTTGCGCCGGATCGTCGGTGACATGGGGGTGGACGGTGAAGTTCCCCCGCGGGCTGAGCACCCGCACGCCGTGCGCGCGCATCGCTTCGCCATGCGCCCGTCTCGCGATGAGGTGGACCTCCGCCCCGCCTCGGTGGAGCGCGGCGCCGGCGTACGCGCCGATCGCCCCCGCACCCAGAACAGCGACCTTCATGACATGCCTCCCGCTCAGCCGAAGACCAGATTGCATACAGTATCCTGTAGATGGTCGGCATGTCACGCCCTTCCCTGCATTTCGTCCTCTGAATGCGCCGGACCCGCACTTAGAGGACGAAATGCGGGCCAGAGCGGGGAATGTCGGGATTTTGCATACCAAAACCTGTATCCTGAACAGGACGAGTCCTTCGGAGGTCCTGTGAGCCAGCCCGTTTCACCCCTGCCCGACCGCGGCCCCACCGGGCGCCGCACCAAGGGCACGCTCAATCCGGCGACGGCCAAACGCGTCGAGCGGCCCGCTCCCCTGCGCCAGGTCGTCTACGACGCGCTCGCGGAGCTGATCATCAACCGGACCCTCGAACCCGGCCAGCACCTGGTCGAGGCGGACCTCGCCGAGTACCTGGGCGTCAGCAGGCAGCCCGTCCGCGAAGCGTTGCAGCGCCTGCAGAGCGAAGGCTGGGTCGACCTTCGTCCCGCGCAGGGCGCCTTCGTGCACATGCCCACCGACGAGGAAGCCGATCAACTGCTCAGCGTGCGCACCGTGCTGGAGGCGCACTCCGCCCGTCTCGCGGCCGACAGGGCCGGCGGCGAAGACGTCGAACGCTTGTGGGAACTGCAGAAGACCGGGCTGGAGGCGTTGGCCGCCGACGACACCGAAGGCCTCGTCGCGGCCAACGCCGCGCTCCACGCGTTCATCACCGAGCTGTCCGGCAACACCGTGCTCGCCGAGATGATCGGCATGGTCGATCGCCGGGTCCGCTGGTACTACACCCCGATCGCCCGCCCTCGCAGCCACGACTCCTGGCACGAACACGAGGAACTGATCAAGGCCATCGCCGCCGGTGACGCCGTCACCGCCGAAAAGATCATGAACCAGCATACCGAGCGCACCCGGCAGGCCTTCCACGAACGTCCGAAAGAGGACTAAGCAGGGTTCAGCTCCTGCTCACGCTTCGGCGTCCGGAGACGCGAACGCCCGGGCTGCCGGAGCAGCAGGCTGAGCGCGGCGGCGAACAGGCTCGTCCCGCCCGCGAGGAAGAACGCGCCGCCGTAACCCCAAGCCACCACGACCATCGCGCCGACCCCGGAGCCGACCAGGCCCGAGATCAGCTTCGAGCTGTAGACCAGGCCGTAGTTGCTGGCGTTGTTGTTCTCGCCGTAGAAGTCCGCCGTCATCGCCGCGAACAACGGGAAGATCGCGCCCCCGCCGAAACCGGAGATCATCGAAGCGAGCAGGAACAGCGGCATACTGCCGATCGAACCGGACAGGTACACCGCGAACTGCGCGAGGCCCAGCACCACGCAGACCATGAACAGGGTCTGCCGTCGCCCGTAGCGGTCGGAGATCCAGCCGATCACGCCGCGGCCGGTGCCGTTGATGATCGCCTTCAGGCTCATCGCGAGCGCGACGATCCCGCCCGCGAAACCCATCTCGTTGCCGAACGGGACCTGCATCGCGATGCCGAAGATGTTCACCCCGGCCGTGCACAACAGGCAGAACCACATCAGCGGCAGCATCCCGGTCCTGAGCGCTTCCCTGGGCGTGTACTGCTTCACCGCCGGCGGGTTCTTCTGCAGGGAACGGCGGACCCGCGGGTCGTCGGACACCTTGAGCGGGTCGACATGCGGCGGCCACCAGTTCTTCGGCGGGTCCTGGAAGTAGAAGCCGCTGATCCCGACCACCGCCGCCAGGAAGATGCCGACCACGAGCAGGACACCCGAAAAGTTGGAAAGGTCCATATAGGAGGTGAAGAGGAAGATGAAGGGCACCGAACCGTAGGCGAAGCCGCCGTTGACGAATCCGGTCTTGCCGCCCCTCCGTTCCGGATACCACTTCCCCACCATGTTCACGCAGGTCGCGTAGACCAGCCCGGCCCCGCCGCCGCCGAAGAACCCGAAGCCCAGGTACGCCCAGATCTCGCTGGGCGCGTAGGCGAGCGAAAGATACGCGAGAAAGGTGCCCACCGCGCCCAGCAGCATCGCCGCTTTGGCCGGCAAGGTCCCGTTCTCCCGCATCTTCCCCGCCGGGAAGGCGACGATCGCCTGGAAGAACACCCAGACCCCGAGCAACCAGAAGATGGTCGCCCCGTGCCAGCCGTGAGCGCCGGCCAGTGTCTCCTCCGCCGACGTGAACGCGTATTCCGAGGAACTGATGGCCATCATGGCGACCCACGGCAGGATCACCATCGTCCATCGTGGACGGCCCATGATGTCGCGATCGGTTTCGCCGACGCGATAGATCCGGCCGTTCGAATCGATTACTTCCTTGTACGCTCCGGGTGGTTGAGCCGCGGTCGATGACGTCATCGTCATTCTCCTTGGGTCGGATTGGGATCGGAAATCAGCCGAGCAGTCCCGCGGAACGCGCCCAGCGATACTTCGCACCGAGCACGGCCACCGGTTTCTCCGTCGTGTAGGGATAGGCCACGACGCCGTGCTCGTACAGAAAACTGCTGGCCTCTTCGACCTCGACATCGCCTGCCAGCGAGGCGACGACGGGCTTGTGGATCCCCTTCGAGCGGTATTCGGAAACGACTTCCGAAACCAGTTCCGCGAAGATCATCGGCGGAGTGACGATAGTATGCCAATAGCCGAGGATCAAGGCATGGATTCGCTCGTCCGCCAAACCGAGCGCGATAGTGTTCCGGTAGGTGGTAGGTGGTTCGCCGCCGGTTATATCCACCGGATTGCCCGCGGCGCCGAACGGCGGGATGAATTCCCGGAACGACGTGTCGAGATCGGGCGGTATCTCCATCAGGTTCAGCCCGTTGTCCACGCAGGCGTCGGAAAGAAGTACACCCGAGCCGCCCGCGCCGGTGATGATCACGACGTTCTCGCCTTTCGGCGTCGGCAGCAGGGGGATGCCCCGCGCGTATTCGAGAAGGTCGTTGAGACCGGGCGCCCGGATGACCCCGCTCTGCCGGAGGATGTCGTCGTAGACCTTGTCGTCGCCCGCCAGCGCGCCGGTGTGCGAGCTCGCCGCTTTGGCGCCTTGGGAGGTGCGGCCGGCCTTGAGGACGACGACCGGTTTCCGCATCGAAACCCGTTTCGCCGTTTCCGCGAACGAACGCCCGTCTTTCAGGTCTTCGAGGTGCATGGCGATCAGCTCGGTGTTTTCATCCTGTTCGAAGAAGGTGAGCAGATCGTCCTCGTCGATATCGGCCTTGTTGCCGACTCCGACGATCGAGGAGACTCCCATTTTCGCGGACCGGCTGAAGCCGAGGATGGCCATACCGATGCCACCGCTCTGCGAGGAAAGCGCCACACCGCCCTTGACGTCGTACGGCGTGCAGAACGTCGCCGAGAGGTTCTCGGGCGTGTAGTAATAGCCGTAGATGTTGGGACCGAGGATCCGGACGCCGTGCTCCCGCGCGATCGCGACGACCTGATCCTGGAGTTCGATGTTGCCGGTCTCGCCGAATCCGGACGGGATCAGGATGGCCCCGGCCACCCCTTTCCGGCCCGCTTCCGCCAGCGCGGCGGGGACGAACTTGGCGGGGATGGCGAACACCGCGACATCGACATCGCCCGGAACGTCGGAAATGCTCGGATAGGCCTTGCGGTCGAGGATCTCGGCGGCCTTGGGGTTGATGGGATGGATCTCCCCCGCGAACCCGCCGTTGACGAGGTTCTTCATCACCGAGTTGCCGATCTTGCCCGCTTCGGCCGAGGCGCCGATGACGGCGATCGACGCCGGCTTCATGATCCGGGTCATCGACGCCAGGATCTCCTCCTGGCTGAACCGCACGGGTTCCCGCGCCGCTTCGGGATCCACCAGGATCCGGACGTCGACCGCGGTGGCGCCGCCGGGAGTGGCCAGCACCGGGTTGAGGTCGACCTCGGCCAGTTGCGGGAAGTCGGTGACCAGGGTGCCGACGCGCGTGAGCACGTCGGCCAGCGCGTCCCTGCTCACCGGCTCCGCACCGCGGACGCCGCGCAGGATCTCCGCGGCCGCGATGCCGTCGATCATCGAGAACGCCTCGTCGCGCTCGAGCGGGGCGAGCCGGAACGTGACGTCCTTGAGCACCTCGACCAGCACCCCGCCGAGCCCGAAGGCGACGATCTTGCCGAAGGTGGTGTCGGTGGTGGCGCCGATGATCACCTCCTGCCCGCTGGTGAGCATCTGCTGCACCTGCACGCCGGTGATCTCGGCGTCGGCGTCGTACGCCTGGGCGTTGGCGACGATGGACCGGAATCCGTCGGCCACCGCGTCGGCGGTCGCGAGACCGACCAGTACCCCGCCCGCTTCCGTCTTGTGCAGGATGTCCGGCGAGACGATCTTCAGCACCACCGGGAGGCCGATCTCCTCAGCCTGCGCGACGGCCTCCTCGACGGTGGTGGCCAGCCGTTCCTCCGGGGTCGGGATCCCGTAGGCCTCGCACACCTGACGGCCTTCCGGCGCGGTGAGCGACGATCGCCCCTCGGCGGCGACCTTCTCGAGGATCTTCTCGACGATCTCTTTGTCTGCCATGAACTTCTCCCTCAGATCACGCCGGCCGCGCGCAGCCGGTCCAGGTCGTCCGCGCCGTAACCGAGTTCGCCGAAGACCTCGGCGTTGTGCTCACCGAGCAGCGGAGAGCGTTCGACCTCGACCGGTGAATCCGACAGCTTCAGCGGGCAGCCCACGGTCTTGAAGGCCCCCCGTTCGGGATGGTCGACTTCGACGACGGAGCCGAGTTCGGCCAGCGTGGCGTCCTCGGCGAGTTCCCTGGTCGACAGGATCGGGCCGCAGGGGATGTTGTGGGCGTTGAGCGCCTCCATCACCTCCCATTTGGTGTGCTTCTCGGTCCACTCCTCGATCATCCCGAAGGCCTTGTCCAATTTGGACAGCCTCGCCTCCGGAGTGGCCCAGTCCGGGTCCTCGGCCAGTTCGGGTTTGCCGATCAGCCGGGTGATCGGCTGCCAGCCGACCGGCTGGATGATCACGTAGATGTAGTCGTTCGGTCCGCCCGGCGCGCATTTCACCGCCCAACCCGGCTGACCACCGCCGGACGCGTTGCCCGAACGCGGGACCTCGTCGCCGAAGACGTCGTTCGGGTATTCGTTGAGCGGGCCATGCGCCAGCCGTTGCTGGTCGCGGAGCTTGACCCGGCAGAGATTCAGCACGGCGTCCTGCATCGCGACCTGGACCCGCTGCCCGCGGCCGGTGTTCGTCCGCTGGTAGAGCGCGGCCAGAATCGCGGCGACCAGGTGGATCCCCGTCCCCGAGTCCCCGATCTGCGCGCCGGTCGCGGTCGGCGGGCCGTCCTCGAATCCGGTGGTGCTCATCGCGCCGCCCATCGCCTGCGCGATGACCTCGTAGGCCTTGAAGTCCGCGTACCGGCCGGGCCCGAAACCCTTGATCGAGGCGTAGATCAGCCGCGGGTTCAGCTCCGCGAGCCGTTCCCACGGGTAGCCGAACCGGTCGACCACGCCGGGCCCGAAGTTCTCCACCAGCACGTCCACACTGGACACGAGCTGATCGAAGACCTGTTTCCCCTGCTCGCTCTTCATGTTCAGGGTGATGCTGCGCTTGTTGGCGTTGAGCATCGTGAAGTAGAGGCTGTCCACCCCGGGCAGGTCCCGGAGCTGGCCGCGCGTGATGTCACCGCGGCCGGGCGTCTCCAGTTTGATCACGTCCGCGCCGAGCCAGGCCAGGATCTGCGTGGACGAAGGTCCTGATTGGACATGCGTCATGTCGAGAACGCGGACGCCGTCGAGTGCCTTTCCCATCGGTGATCCCTCCCGGCTACTTGTACATGGTCTGATTCATGGTTCCGGGCGCGTACACGTCCGGGTCGATCCAAACGTTGATCAGCGAAGGCTTTCCGGACTCGCGGGCGCGCAACAGCGCCGGGCCGATGTCCGCGGGGTCGCGCACCGCCTCGCCGTGCCCGCCGAGCATGCGGGCGAACTCGTCGTAGGGCACGTCGCCGAGCGTGTTGCCGACACGTTCCCGGCCGAGGCCGTATTTCGCCGCCTGGCCGTACCGGATCTGGTTCATCGAGGAGTTGTTGCCGACGATTCCGACGAACGGCAGGTTGAAGCGCACCAAGGTTTCGAAGTCCCAACCGGTCAGGCTGAACGCGCCGTCGCCGAAGAGGGCGACGACCTCCTTCTCCGGCCGCGCGTGCTTCGCGGCGAGGACGAACGGGATCCCGACGCCGAGCGTGCCGAGCGGGCCGGGGTCCATCCAATGCCCCGGCGCCTTCGGCTGGACGACCTGCCCGGAGAACGTCACGATGTCGCCGCCATCGCCGATGTAGAGCGAGTCCTCGGTGAGGAACTCGTTGATCTCGTGCACCAGCCGGTACGGGTGGATCGGGCTCGCGTCGGAATGCTGGAGCGGCAGGCGTTTCTGCTTGGCCTTCGCCTCCACGTCCTGCAGCTCCTCCAGCCACACCTTCCGCGCCACGGCGCCGTTGTCGACCCGGCCGGTGGCCGCCTCCGCGACCGCGGCGAGCACCTGACCCGCGTCGCCGACGATGCCCAGGTCCACGTCCCGGTTCTTCCCGACGGTGCGGTAGTCGAGGTCGATCTGCACGACGGTCGCGTCCGGCGAGAGCCGCTTGCCATAGCCCATGCGGAAGTCGAACGGGGTGCCGACGATGACGATCACGTCGGCGTTGTCGAAGGCGTACCGGCGCGACAGCTGGAAATGATGCGGATCGCCGGGCGGCAGCGTGCCGCGTCCGGCGCCGTTCATGTACGCCGGGATGTTCAGCCCGCGCACCAGTTCGGTCGCCGGTCCGGTGGCGCGGGTCGTCCACACCTGGCTGCCCAGCAGGATGGCCGGCTTCTTCGCGTGGACGAGCAGGTCCGCGAGTTTCTCGATGTCGGCCGGGTCTCCGGCGTTCCGGGTGGAGGCCCGGTACCGGCCTTCGCTGGGGATCCGTGCCTTGTCCACCGGGACCTTCGCGTCGAGGACATCCCTGGGAATCTCCAAAAAGGACGGTCCGGGCGCGCCGTGGTAGCACTCGCGGAAGGCCATCGAGACCAGGTCCGCCACCCGTGCGGTATGCGGGACGGTCGCGGAGAACTTGGTGATCGGCGCCATCATGTCGACGTGCGGGAGATCCTGCAGTGAGCCCATCTTGTGCTGCGTCAGCGCGCCCTGCCCGCCGATGAGCAGCATCGGGCTCTCCGCACGCAGCGCGTTCGCGACACCGGTGACGGCGTCCGTGGTCCCCGGCCCCGCGGTGACGACCGCGCAGCCCGGACGGCCGGTGATCCGCGCGTAGCCGTCGGCCGCGTGGGCCGCGACCTGCTCGTGCCGGACGTCGATGACTTCGATGCCCTCGTCGACGCAGCCGTCGTAGATGTCGATGATGTGCCCGCCGCACAACGTGAAGATCGTGTCGACGCCCTCCGCCTTGAGCGCCTTGGCCACCAGGTGGCCGCCGGAGATCAGGTCCGGGGCGGGTTCGGAACCGTTGGTGGTGGCCTTCGTCGCGGTGTCCCCCGCAGCGGTGCCGGTCGTTGGCGCCATCGTTAACTCCTCTTTCTCGGCCGCCGGACCTCTCTGATCCGTGCGCTCGTTTCCGGTTCTGCTCGTCCGCCCGCCCCTGTTCGAAGCCCCTGGTCGCGACAGACTGTAGATTGCATACCGTATGAGGTAGGCATATAGTTACTCTTCGAACGCTCCGGTGTCCAGGGCCGCAAGCAGGTTTTCCCGGCCGCCCCCGGGGCTCGTCCTCTTCCGCGGAGAAAGGACTTCACGTGGACCTTTTCGAGCACGAGGCACGGGATCTCTTCGAGCGGCACGGCGTCCCGGTTCCCAGGGGAAAGGTCGTCACCACCCCGGAATCGGCGAGGGCGGTCGCCGTCGAATTGGGCGGATCCGTCGTGGTCAAGGCACAGGTGAAGACCGGCGGACGAGGTAAGGCCGGCGGGGTGAAGGTCGTCCACTCCCCCGACGACGCCGAGCAAGCCGCCGAGGACATCCTCGGAATGGACATCAAAGGACACCGCGTCCATCAGGTGCTCGTCACCGAGGCCAGCGCGATCGCCGAGGAGTACTACCTCTCCTTCCTCCTCGACCGCGCCGACCGGACCTTCCTCGCGATGGCATCGGCCGAAGGCGGGATGGACATCGAGACGGTCGCGGCGACGAAACCCGAGGCGCTGGCCCGGGTCCCGGTCGATCCGCTGTCCGGTGTGGACACCGCACAAGCGGAGCGGATCATCGAAGCCGCCGGCCTGCCCGCCGCCGCGGCCGACGCGATCGTCGCGCTGTGGACCGTTTTCGTCGCGGAAGACGCCACACTGGTGGAGGTCAATCCGCTCGTGCTGACCACGGACGGGACCATCGTCGCGCTCGACGGGAAGGTCACCCTGGACGCCAACGCCGCGTTCCGGCAGCCGTCGCACGCCGAGTTCGTCGATTCCCCGGACGAAAACCCACTCGAACGAAGGGCTCGGGAGGCCGGGCTCAACTACGTCAAACTGGACGGCGACATCGGCGTGATCGGCAACGGCGCCGGTCTGGTCATGTCCACTTTGGACCTCGTCGCCGCGGCCGCCGCGGAAGCGGGTGCCCGAGGGCCCGCGAACTTCCTCGACATCGGCGGCGGCGCGTCGGCCGAGGTCATGGCGGCCGGGCTCGGTGTCATCCTGGACGACGAACAGGTGCGCAGCGTCTTCGTCAACGTCTTCGGCGGGATCACCGCTTGCGACGCCGTCGCCGCCGGGATCGTCCGCGCGCTCGCCCTGCTCGGCGATCGCGCGGCCAAACCGCTCGTGGTGCGGCTCGACGGCAACAACGTCACCGAAGGCAGGCGGATCCTCGTCGAGGCCGCGCATCCCTTGGTGACCCTGGTGGACACGATGGACGAAGCCGCCGGCGCGGCGGCGAAACTGGCGGCCGCGGAACCGGAGGCGTGAGATGGCGATCTTCCTCGACGAACACAGCAAGGTCGTCGTCGCCGGCATGACCGGCGCCGAGGGGCGCAAGCACACCGCGCGCATGCTGGCCGCGGGAACGAACGTCGTCGGCGGGATCAACCCGCGCAAAGCC
The DNA here is from genome assembly GCF_044765885.1 of Amycolatopsis sp. NPDC102389. Taxonomy (NCBI): domain Bacteria; kingdom Bacillati; phylum Actinomycetota; class Actinomycetes; order Pseudonocardiales; family Pseudonocardiaceae; genus Amycolatopsis; species Amycolatopsis sp. NPDC102389. Next base: position 1,913 of record NZ_JBIWKX010000035.1, on the reverse strand, counting down.
GGGCAGCAGATCCTCCTCAACGGGCGCTCTCTACCGGTGTTCGGCGATACCGCGGAAGCCGTCGCCGCGACCGGCGCGGATGTCTCGGTGCTCTTCGTGCCGCCGCCCGCGGTGAAGGACGCCGTCATCGACGCCGTGGACGCCGGGATCGGGATGGCGGTCGTCATCACCGAAGGGGTTCCGGTGCACGACGCGGCCGCTTTCTGGGCCCACGCGCAGGGAAGCCCGACGCGCGTCATCGGGCCGAACTGCCCGGGCGTGATCAGCCCCGGCCGATCCAACGCCGGCATCATCCCGGACGGGATCACGAAACCCGGGCGGATCGGGCTGGTCTCGAAATCCGGCACACTGACCTATCAGCTGATGCACGAACTGCGTGAGCACGGGTTTTCGACGTGTGTCGGCATCGGCGGCGACCCGATCATCGGCACCACGCACATCGACGTCGTCGAGGCGTTCGAAAAGGACCCAGAGACCGACGTGATCGTGCTCATCGGGGAGATCGGCGGCGACGCCGAAGAGCGGGCCGCCGACTACATCCGGGCGAGGATGAGCAAACCCGTCATCGGCTACATCGCCGGATTCACCGCGCCGGCGGGCAAGACGATGGGGCACGCCGGCGCGATCGTGTCCGGGACCGCCGGAACGGCCGAAGCGAAGAAGAAGGCGCTGGAGGCCGCCGGGATCCAGGTCGGCCGCACGCCGAGCGAGACCGCGGCGATCGTCCGGGAAACCCTCGCCCGGTGAGTGAGATCGACGCGCTGCTGGAGAACGCGCGCGCCTACAAGGAAACCATCGGCGAGGCGACCAGGCGACCACGGCGACGGATCGCCGTGGTGGCCTGCATGGATGCCCGCATCAGCGTGTACCGGCTGCTCGGGCTCCGCGAGGGCGACGCCCATGTCATCCGGAACGCGGGCGGCGCGGTGACCGAGGACGCGATCCGGTCCCTGACCGTGAGCCAGCGGCTGCTCGGCACCCGCGAGATCGTGCTCATCCACCACCACGACTGCGGGATGCGGATGTTCACCGACACCGACTTCGCCCGGCAGATCGAGGCGACCACCGGGATCCGGCCGCCGTGGGCGGCGGAGACGTTCACCGACTCCGCCCAGGACGTCCGGCAGTGCATCGCGCGCCTTCGGACGTCACCGTTCCTGCTGCACACCGCGTCGGTGCGCGGGTTCGTGTACGACGAACGGACGGGAAAGCTGGCCGAAGTCTCCTAGGCTGCGGCTACACGATCACGTGCGGGAAGCCGCCGCCCGACGCCACCGTCCACAAAGGCCTCTCCCTGGCAGGATGGTGCCCGATTAGGCCGTTTTGTACGGTTTCACGAAGGGGTCGTGAGTGGCAAGGAGGGTTAGAACGGACCGGTATTTGTGTCCCCACGTCTGGGCAGGGCGACTGTGAAGTGTCGGCGGGTCGTCGAAGGGGGCACGGGTCTCGGAGTTCGATGACGTCGGACGCTCGCCGCGGCACGGTCGAGCGTGGAGGATTCGAGCCTTGGAGCTTGATCAACGGAGGATCGGGGACACTCAACGTCCCCGATCCTCCGTTGATCAAGCTCGTACGACCCGCTTCGCAGCCGAGTGGGGAGGATTCCGGACACTCAACGTCCGAAATCCTCCCCACTCGCCGACATCGGCCCCGCCACGGCAGGACGACGAGGGCAAGGCCAGTAGGTAAGCAAATACCGGTCCATCAGAACCACCCTTACCACTCAAAACAGTACATATAGGCATAAAGCGGACCTCAGGCCGCCAGCATGCGTCCTTTGTGGACGATCGGGAGAGGTGCGGACTTACAGGACAAGCCCTAGCTTGAGTTTTAACCTGTTCGGCGGGGTCGCGGGCTGCTGGACTTGGTTTTCTTTCTGTGGCTGGGTTTCTGTCTGTTTGGGCTGGTCGCGG
>NZ_JBIWKX010000034.1:89612-100587 GCF_044765885.1 Amycolatopsis sp. NPDC102389 | reverse complement strand
CATTCATCAACAACGCCATGATCACTATGATGACCAGGCGCCTGACCCGCCAAAAGCGCGCCAGGACCACCTAGCCACGTTCAAAGACAGGCTCTAACCCTCTTTGCCACTCACGACCCCTTCGTAAACCGGGCTAATCGGGCACTTCCTCTCCGAGAGAGGCCTTTGTGGACAGTGGCCTTCGCGACACCTGGGTGCGGAGACCGCCAACAGGACTCACAGGACACCGCCCAGACCGTCAGGCAGCGCTCTGATCAGGCCGTTTGTGGTACGAGTCGACGTACTCCTGCCCCGAAAGCTCCAGGATCGCGTACATGATCTCGTCGGTCACCGAGCGCCGGATCGCGGGCGACGAGTCCTGCCCCTCGTACCGCGAGAAGTCCAACGGCGAGCCGTAGGTGACGGTGATCTTCGCCCGCCGCGGGATCCGCTTGCCGGCGGGCTGCAGGTCTTCGGTGCCGGAAAGCGCGACGGGCACGACCTTCGCGCCGGTCGCCAGCGCCAGCGCCGCGACACCGGTGTGGCCGCGGTGCAGCCGCCCGTCCAGCGAGCGGGTGCCCTCCGGGTAGATCGCGAACGCGCCACCCGCGTCGAGCACCTTCCGCGCCGCTTCCAGCGCGGCGAGACCGGCTTGGGCGTTGCCGCGTTCGACCGGGACGTAGCCGAGGCCGCCCAGGAAACCCGCCATCATCTTGCCCTTGAGCCCGCGGCCGGTGAAGTACTCCGCCTTGCCGAGGAACTTGACCTGCCGCATCGCCGTGAAAGTGATCACGCCGGTGTCCAGCGCCGCCCGGTGGTTGGGTGCCAGCAGCACCGGCCCGGTGGCGGGGATGTTCTCCACACCGCGGATCTCGGGGCGGTACAGCGCTCTGACCAGCGGGCCCAGCACGAATCGGACAAGTAGCGGTAGCAAGGTTCCTCCATCGACAGGGTGTCGGACTCCAGCATGGCACGATCACTACTCATGAGTTGGTTCGAGCGGCGCACCTGGCAGAACCCCGAGTGGACGGTCGAAGACATCGTCGCTACGAAGGGTGACCGGACGGTTTCGGTCGTGCTACCGGCGCTCGACGAAGAGGACACCGTCTCCGAGGTCGTCGGCACGGTCCGCCCGTTGCTGGGCACGGTCGTCGACGAGCTGGTCGTGATGGATTCGGGGTCGACCGACGCCACCGCCGAGCTCGCCGCCCGCGCCGGCGCGCGCGTCGTGCACCGCGAGGACGTGCTCCCCGGCCTGCCGCCGGTGCCGGGCAAGGGCGAGGTGCTGTGGCGGTCGCTGGCCGCGACGACCGGTGACGTCGTCGTGTTCCTCGACTCCGACCTCGTCGACCCGGATCCGGCGTTCGTGCCCACGCTGCTCGGGCCGTTGCTCTGCGAAGACGGCGTTCACCTGGTCAAGGGCTTCTACCGGCGGCCGCTGCGGCTGGAGAGCAGCGGCGGCGGCCGGGTCACCGAACTGCTGGCCCGACCGGTCCTCTCGGCGCTGCGCCCGTCGCTCTCGGGGCTCATCCAGCCGCTTGGCGGCGAGTACGCGGCGACGCGCGAGTTCCTCGAGTCGGTGCCCTTCGCGGCCGGGTACGGCGTCGAGATCGGGCTCATCCTCGACGCTGAAGCGCGCTACGGCCTCGAAGGGCTCGCCCAGGTCAACCTCGGCGTACGCAAGCACCGCAACCGCTCGCTCCTTCAGCTGGGTGTGATGGCGCGTCAGATCCTCGGGACGGCGCTCGCGCGCTGCGGGATCAAGTCCGACGACCCGGCCCAGCTCACCCAGTTCGCGCAGGTGGGTGACGAATGGCTGCCGGAGGTCGCCGAGGTGTCGGTGAGTGACCGGCCGCCGATGCGGGACGTGCGCGGCCTAACCGAGTCGTAGGACCTCGTCGAACCCGGCCACCTGCGACTCACGATGCGTCACGAGGACGACGGTGCCGCGCGCGGCGGCGAGCACCTCGGCGAGGACGGCGTCGCCGTGCTCCGGGTCCAGGCCCTCGACGGGCTCGTCCAGCACGAGGATCGGCGGTGCGGCCAGTACCGCCCGCGCGAGCACGAGCCGCTGGCGCTGTCCGCCTGACAGCGTGTCGCCGTCGGAGCCGACTTCGCGATCGAGCGGCAAGTCGAAACCGGCTGTGGCGCACGCGTCGAGCAGCTCGGCGTCGGAAGAGCCGGGCTTCGCGAGGAGCAGGTTCTCGCGGACCGTCGTGTGGAAGACGTGCGCGTCCGCGAGCGCGCCCGAAATCACCGACGGCAGCAGCGCCGGATCGTAGGCGTCCAGGGGCTTCCCGTTCAGCAGAGCGCGCCCGGAGGTCGGCGCAACGGAACCCAGCAGCACATTCAGCAACGTCGTCTTTCCGACGCCGCTCGGCCCCACGATCCCGATCCGCTTACCGGGCGGCAGGTCGAGGTCGACGCCGTGCAGTGCCGGGGCCCTGCCCGCGAACTGAACGCCGACGCCTTCGAGCCGCAGGTGTCCTGGTTCGGGTACCGCGATCCCGCGCGCGGGCGGCGGTTCGGTCAGCAGCGCGCGCACCCGCTCGGCCGACGCGCGGACCTCGACCCAGCGCTGGGCGGCCGCGGTCAGCGGGAGGACCAGCTCGAACACGGCCAGCGCGCCGAGGGCCAGTGCCGCGGTCAGCGGCGGCGAAACCCCGGCGGTCAGGGCGATCGCGACGCAGGTCAGCAGCTGGACGAGGATGCCCGCCGCGGTCAGCAGGCTCGTGCGGTTCGCCGTCGCCCGGTCTCGCGCGGCGAGGGCGTCGACGGCGGCGTGTGCGGCGTCCACAGTGGACTCGTGCATGCCGTAAGCGATCAGCTCGCGCCGCCCGGTGATCAGCTCGACCGATCGTTCGGCGAGGTCGGCGCGGGCCGGAACGCTCTCCTTCGCCGCCGCCCGGGTGATCCGTACGCACAGCCACGGAAAGCCGATCCCCGCGACGGCGAGACCGGACGCGAGCACGAGCCCGGCGGCCGGGCTGACGATCAGCGCGACCGTCGTCGACACCGCGCCGACGAAGGCGGCGACACCGGCGGGAAGCAGGCAACGGAGGATCGCGTCCTGCACGGCGTCCACATCGGACACCAGGCGAGTGACGAGATCGCCGCCCGAATGCCGCGAGCCCCGATGCGGCAACAGCGACGTGTACACGCGGGTCCGCAAGGCGCCGAGATATCGCAGGACGACCTCGTGCCCGGCGAGCCGTTCCGCGTAACGCAGCCCGCCGCGCAGCAACGCCAGTGTCCGGACGGCGACGATCGCCACCGTGAGCGACGCCAGCGGCGGCTGTTCGGCCGCCTTCAGCAGCAGCCACGCGGCGGTGGCCATCAGCGCCAATCCCGCCAGCTCGGCTCCGGCCGCGATCAGTCCGGCACGGGCCAGCCGGACGACGTCCTTTGTGGACACACCCCAGACGTTCACACCGATTCCCGTTCTCGTACGGCGCCATCGTGGACTTCGAGGACGCGGGTGGCCAGCGCGGCCATCGCGGGCCGGTGGGCGACGAGCACCGCGGTCCGGCCGGTGAGCAGTTCACGGGTCGCGTCGAGCACGGCCGCTTCGGTTCCCGCGTCGAGCCTGGCGGTCGGCTCGTCGAGCAGCGCCAAGCCCGCCTCGGTCCGGGCCAGTGCCCTGGCGAGGCCGAGCCGTTGCCGCTGCCCGGCCGAAAGCGGCGCGCCCAGTTCCCCGATCCGCGTCCGGTAGCCCTCGGGCAGGCCGCGCACGACCTCGTCGAACGCCGCCGCGCGCGCCGCCGCCTGGACGTCCGGCACCTGGCCCATGGCGATGTTCTCCTCGACGGTCCCGGTGAACAACGTCGGCCGCTGCGGCACCCACGCCGTCCCCGCTCGCCAGATCGCCGGATCCAGTTCGCGCAGATCGACGCCGTCGACGAGGACCCGGCCGGACGTCGGCGTGACGAAGCCCAGCAGGACCGCCAGCAGCGTGCTCTTCCCGGAACCGCTGGGCCCGACGAGCGCGACGTGCTCGCCCGTCTCGATCGTCATGTCCACTTCGGACAGTACGGTCTCGTTGCCGTACGCGACGCTCACCTTCTCCAGCATGATCCGGGGCGCACCGCGGCGGGCCACCCGCGAACCACGCACGACGTCCTCCGCACGGACGGCCAGCGCCTCGCGGAGCGTGGCGAGCCCTTCCGCGCTGGCGTGGAACTTCGCCCCCGCGGCCCGCAGCGGCAGGTACGCCTCGGGGGCGAGCAGCAGCACGAGCACCGCGGTGTGCACGACCATGCCGCCTTCCAGCAGCCGGAAGCCGATCGGCACCGCCACGAGCGCCACCGACAGCGTCGCCACCAGTTCCAGCACCAGCGCGGACAGGAACGCGACCCGCAGCGTGCGCATCGTCGCGTCGGTGTGCGCGTCCGCCATCGCCCGCACGGTCTTCGCCTGCGCCTCCGCGCGGCCGAACACCTTGAGCGTGCCGAGCCCGCGCACGACGTCGAGGAAATGCCCGCCCAGCTTGGAAAGCAGCGACCACTGCTTGGCGGTCTTCGCTTTTGTGTGCTGCCCGACGAGGATCGCGAACACCGGGATCAGCGGCAGCGTCGCGGTGATGATCAGCGCCGACGACAGATCCGCGGCGAACAGCCGGACGACCACCGCGACCGGCACGATCGCCGAGAGGACCACTGTCGGCAGATAGCCGGTCAGGTAGGCGTCGCCCGCGTCGATTCCCTTGGTCACCAAGGTCGCGACCTCGCCCGGATTCTCCGCTTCCGCACCGAGAAGCCGTTTGCGCAGCCCGGATTTGACCGTCGCCGCGAACCGGCCGCCGATGGAACCCTGGACGCCCGTGAGCATCACCCGTACGGCGATGGCGGCCAGGAGACTCCAGGTCACACCGCCGCCGGTGAGCAGCGTCGCGAGCCCGTCGGCCTGGACGAGGATCGCCGCCGCGGTCAGCGTTCCGAGCACGGCCAGGACGCCGAAATGGCGTCGCAGCCCGGGAAGGGGAGGCATGCCTGCTCCTAGAAGTGCAGCAGCGAACGCTGGTCGACGCGGGTGTCGTGCCTGCGCCAGGTCACCCACTGCACGGCGGCGATCGCCACCAGGGCCGGGGGCAGGACGAAGGCGAGCAGATCGAGCATCTCGCCGCTGGTGGCCGCTTCCGTCAGGCTCAGCGAGAAGCCTCCGTCCACAGAGGACACCAGCGCGTCGGGCAGCCGCGCGGTCCCGACGGCGAGCACCGGCGACGCGGACAGGACCATCGTGGCGACGAGCGCCGTCTTGTGCCGTCCCGCGCGCAAGGCCGCGGCCGCGACGGCCAATGCGCCGAACGCCAGCACGATCGCGGGCAGCACGGACCACGACACAGTCGTCTCGACGGCGCCCCAGGCGACCGCCACGACCAGGAACGCGAGCGCCGGCGCGAGCAGGGCCTTGGCGATCCGGTTCGCGCGGGCGGTGAACTCGGCCGGTGCCCGGACGGCGAGGAAAGCCGCTCCCTGCAAGGCGAACAGCGCGACGAACCCGGCACCCCAGAGCAGCGCGTACGGACTGAACACGGCGAGGACGCCGCCGGTCGGTTTCCCGGCCGCGTCGAGCGGGAGCCCGAGCACGAGATTGCCGAGGAACACGCCCCAGGACACCGCCGTCACCCAGGCGCCGACGGTGATCGCCAGCGTCCAGGCGCCGCGACCGGCGTCCGGCCGCCTGCTGCGCAACTGCACCGCCGCGGTGAACGTGACGAGCCCGAGCAGCAGGGTCACGACCGGAAGGTACGCCCCGGCGAACACTTTCCCTTCCAGATGCGGGAAAGCGCCGAACAGGACGCCGACCGCGGCCACCAGCCACACCTCGTTGGCCAGGAAGAACGGGCCGAACGCGCCGAGCACACGCCGTCGCCCGGCCTCGTCACGGCTGAGCCTGCCGAGCAGCATCCCGACGCCGTAGTCGTAGCCCGCCAGCGCGAAATAGCCGGCCGTCAGGAAACCGAGCACACACCACCACAGGATCACCATCGGTCAGACTCCGCTCAGGACGGGAAGTTCGGTACGAGGGACGGCCGCCTCGTCGGCGGGGTCCGGGCCGCGTTTGGCGACCCGCGACATCAGCACCCAGTCGGCGATCGCGAGCGCCGCGAACAGCACCGTGAACGCGATGAAGGAGAAGAGGATCTGCCCCGCCGGGATCGCCGCGACGGCGTCGGCGGTGGTCAGCTTCCCGCGGATCAGCCACGGCTGACGGCCGATCTCCCGCACGAGCCAGCCGAAGGTCGCCGCGAAGAACGGCAGCGGAATGGCCAGCACCATCACGTACAGCAGCGGCCGCACCTTGGTGATCCAGTTCCGGAACAGCAGCAGCGTGCCGACGATCGAGGCCAGGAAGGCGATGAAGCCGATCTGGATCATGAACCCCAGCGGGGCGCCGACCAGCGGTTCCGGCGACTTGAGCTTGTCGGCGTGGTATTCGCCCAGCGGGCCGAACTGGCCGAAGCCGAAGCCGATCACCAGGGTGCTGCCGACCAGCGAGGTGAGCACGCCGATCCGCATCGAGCGCCGGAAGAACTCGATCTCCTTGGTGCGCTTGATGAAGTGGTACGCGCTGACCCCGACCACGAAGAAGCCGCCGGTCATGAGCGCCGCGCTCAGCACGTGCGGCAGCGACATCGTCAGCGCCGGGTTGGTGAACAGCGCGCCGAAGTCGTCGAGTTTCAGCACGCCGTTCTCGGTATGCGTGCCGACCGGGTTCTGCAGGAACGAGTTGGCCACCATGATGAACAGTGCCGAGGCGTACGCGGTCAGCGTGACCAGCCAGATCAGCGTCAGGTGGACCCATTTGTTCAGCCGCCCCCACCCGAAGATCCACAGGCCGAGGAAGGTCGATTCGGCGAAGAAAGCCACCAGCGTCTCGATGGCCAGCGGCGCGCCGAAGACGTCGCCCGCGACCGCGGACAGGCCGGTCCAGGTGAGCCCGAACTGGAATTCCATCACGATTCCGGTGACGATTCCCAGCGCGTAATTGATCACGTAAAGCTTGCCCCAGAAGCGAGTCATCCGCGTGAGTTCCGGCTTGCCGCCGAACGCGGAGCGTGTCTGCATCACCGCGACGAGTGTCACGAGCCCCAGTGTGAGCAGCACGAACAGGAAGTGGAACGAGGTCGTCGTCGCGAACTGGAGTCTCGCGATCGGGAGTGCGTCCATGTCGAGGCACTGTATACGTAGGCTGGCTACATGTAGCCACTAAATCTATGAAATCGGGGTGATCTCGGGGACATTCCCTGAGGCCGGTCCGGGAAAGTCCCGGCTACCCTGGTAGGCGGCGATGTGTAGACTGTCTATCTATGAAGGCCGACAGTCTGCGCGGGCACCTCGACGCGCTGCTCCTCGCCGTCCTCGACGGCCGGAAGCTGCACGGGTACGCCATCATCGAGGCGCTCCAGCTCCGCAGTGACGGTGCGCTCGACCTGCCGACGGGCACCGTCTACCCGGCGCTTCGCCGGTTGGAGCGCGCCGGATTCCTCGCCAGCGAGTGGGACGTCGTGTCCGGCCGCAAACGTCGTACGTACAAGCTCACCCGCTCCGGGCAGAAGGCCTTGGCGGCGGAACGGGCGGAGTGGCAGGAGTTCACCACCGTGATCGGCGGTGTCCTCGGGGGGAGCACGGCATGAGCGCGATCGAGGCCTACCTCGGCGATCTGGACAGACGGTTGAGCGGGTCGGCGAGGGCGAAGACCGATCTGCTCACCGAGGCCAGGGACGGTCTGATCGACGCGGCCGAGGCGTATCGCGAGGGTGGTGCCGCCGAGGCGGAAGCCGAACGCCGTGCCGTCGCCGACTTCGGCCCGGCCGCCGTGATCGCCCGTGACTATCAGGCCGAACTGGTGGTACGCGGCGACATCGGCACGTTGTGGAAGGTCATCGTCGGTGCGCCGCTGATCCAGCTGACCTGGGAGCTGGCGCGGATCTGGACCTATGGCGACTGGAACCAAGGCGGGAAGCCGAACCCGGGGTGGTACGTGGCCGTGATCGAACTCTTCGGGATCCTGGTCTTCGTGCCGCCGGTGATCGGGGCGATCTCGCTGTTCGGGGCACGCAGGCTGGGGCGCAGGCTCGACAGTGTCCGGCTGGGAAAGGTGACGCGGTGGACGGTGGGCGCCGCGGCGACCACGAACCTGCTGGCGCTGCTGCTGCTCACCGTGGGCACCACGGTCCTCGATCCGTCCAGGATGAACGTGAGCCTGGTGTGCAACGTGGTGAGCCTCGGCTGGGTCGCGTTCAGTTTATGGCTGCTCTCACCGGCTTTCCGGCCCCGGCCCGCGCTCGCCGCATGAACGCGATCGACGGCTACCTCGGCGATCTGGACGCCCGGTTGCACGGGCCGTCGTCGGCGAAGACCGATCTGCTCACCGAGGCCAGGGACGGTCTGACCGACGCGGCCGAGGCGTATCGCGCGGGCGGTTTCGACGAGGCGGAGGCCGAACGCCGTGCCGTCGCCGATTTCGGCCCGGCCGACCTGATCGCCCGCGACTACCAGGCGGAACTGGGGCTGCGCCGCGACATCCGCGTCCTGTGGGAGCTGATCGTGGGTGTCCCGCTGCTGATCCTCGGCTGGGATTTCGCCCGTGGCTTCGGCGACTGGTCGCGGCTCGGCGCGCCGCCGTCCTGGTACCACCGCGCGATCGGCGCGGCCGACACGCTGGCGGCGCTGTCCCCGGTCGTCGCGGTCGCGGGACTGCTCGCGGCACGGCTGCTCTCGCGGCGAGCCACCGGTCCGGTCGCGGCCCGCGCGGTCTCGTGGTCGCTGGCCGGGGCGGTGGGGTTGAACCTTCTCGCGGTCGCGACGTACGGCGGCGCGACCGGGTTCCTGGAGCCCGCCCGCCTGATCGTCAGCGTGCCGTGCGCTGTCCTGTCCGCGACCTGGATCCTGTTCAGCATGCGGCTCACGGTCGCCGCGCGGAGTTGGAGAACCACGGCATGACGGTGATCGAGGCGTACCTCGGGGAGCTGCGCGCCCGGCTGGACGGCCCGGCGACGGCGAAGCGGGATCTGCTGCGTGAGGCACGGGACGGGCTGAACGACGCCGCGGACGCGTATCGCGACGGCGGCTGGAGCGAGCACGAGGCGCAACAGCGCGCTGTCGCCGATTTCGGGCCGGTGCACCTGATCGCCGGGGATTACCAGGCCGAGCTGGGCATGCACAGCGGCACCCGCACCCTGTGGAAACTGATCCTCGGCGTGCCGATGATGCAGCTCGCCTGGGAGTTCGCCCGCAAATGGACCTTCGGCGACTGGTCACAGCTCGCGCCGACGCCGGGTTGGTACAAGTACATCGCCCAGTTCACCCACGGTTCGGTCTTCATCGTGCCGGTGCTGGGAGTGCTCGCCCTCGTCTCGATGCGCTGGCTTTCCCGGCGGATGGACGGCGCCCGGCTGGTCAAGACCGCCGGCGTGCTGATCGGCGAGGCCGTCGGGCTGAACCTGCTTTCGGTGGCGCTGCTGGTGATCGCCACCGGGTTCATCGACGCGTCGAGACTGTTCCTGTCCGTGCCGTGCGGGATCCTCATGGTGCTCTGGGTGGTGCTCAGCGTGCGACTCGCGTTGCTGGCGCGACGATCGTGGCGTTCGTGTGCCACGATCGTCGCGTGACGACCGCCCTGATCTATCTCGTAGTCATGCTGCTGGTGGCCGCCGTGGTGTTTCTGCTGGCCGCCGTGGTGTTCGGCCGGGGTGAGGAGCTGGCCCCGTTGCCGCCCGGCAGCTCGCCGACCAGGCTGCCCGCCGAGGACATCACCGCCGAGGACATCCACGCCGTCCGCTATCAGATGGTGGTGCGCGGCTACAAGATGTCCGAAGTGGACTGGGTGATGCGGCGGCTCGGCGTCGAGATCGAGGACCTGCGGGCCAAGGTGGCCGAACTGGAGGCCGAGCGCGAGGGCGCCAGGTGACCGATGTCGTCGTCTCGGTCGACGTCGCGGTGCCCGCCGGGACGGCGTGGCTCGCCCTGACCGACTGGGAACGCCAGGGCGAATGGATGATCGGCACCGAGGTCGAGGTCGTCGAGGGCAACGGGCGCAGCGTGGGTTCGAAACTGTCGGCGTTCACCGGCATCGCCGGGATCGGTTTCACCGACACGATGGAGATCACCAGCTGGGAGCCGCCGCTGCGCTGCGTCGTGCGGCATACCGGCAAGATCGTGCAGGGCACCGGGGTGTTCCAGGTGATCGAGAAGGGGCCGCATTCCTCGACGTTCGTCTGGGCGGAGCATCTGCGGCCGCCGTTCGGCGTCGTCGGGCGGCTCGGCTGGCCGGTCGCGAAACCGGGGTTCGAACTGGGGCTGCGGCTGTGCCTGCAGAGATTCGTGAAGTACGCGGAGGGGTATCGGGTTGGCTGAGGCGGGTTTGCTGGGCGCGGACGGGGTCAAGCGGTGTTCGTGGGGCAACTCGGCCCCGGACTACGTCGAGTACCACGACACCGAGTGGGGTGTCCCGCTGCACGGCGACGAAGAGCTGTACGAACGTCTGTGCCTGGAGTCGTTCCAGTCCGGGCTTTCGTGGATCACGATCCTGCGGAAACGGGAATCGTTCCGGAAGGCGTTCAAGAGGTTCAAGCCGAAGAAGGTCGCGGCCTTCACCGACGACGACGTTTCCCGGCTCATGGAAGACGCGTCGATCGTGCGGAACCGGGCGAAGATCCTGGCGGCGATCAACAACGCGCGGGCGATCGAAACGCTGGACGGTTCGCTGGACGACCTGCTGTGGTCGTTCGCGCCCTCGCGGCACAAGCGGCCGCGCACGATGGCGGACGTCCCGGCGATCACCGACGAGTCGAAGGCGATGGCGAAGGAACTCAAGAAGCGCGGCTTCGTGTTCCTCGGGCCGACGACGTGTTACGCGCTGATGCAGGCGACCGGGATGGTCGACGACCACGTGAAGGACTGCTTCCGGGCCCGGTGGTGGGGGGGGGGGGGGGGGGGGGCGGCCCAGGCCGCCCAACACACCCCCCCCCCCCCCGCCGCCAACACCACCGAGG
>NZ_JBIWKX010000034.1:17642-89602 GCF_044765885.1 Amycolatopsis sp. NPDC102389 | reverse complement strand
GTGTCCCGCGGCGGGGGGGGGCGGGGGGTGGGGCGGTGTGTCCTAACAACCCCCAACCCCCCACCCACGACCAGCGCGACCCTGCGGCTACTTGCCCTGGAAGGCCGGCTTGCGCTTGCCCACGAACGCCTCCACCGCTTCGGTGTGGTCGGCGGTCGCGCCCAGCGCGGTCTGGGCCTCGTCCTCGGCCGCCAGCGCGGTTTCGAGGGACGACTCGGCGGCGACGGACAGCACGTTCTTGATCTTCGCGTACGCGACCGTCGGACCGGCCGCGAGCTTCGCGGCGACCTTCTGCGCGCGGGCGGCCAGTTCCTCGTCGGGAACGACTTCGCCGACAAGGCCGAGTGTCAGCGCCTCGGCGGAGTCGACCGTGCGCGCCAGCAGCATCAGCTCGGCCGCGCGGCCGAGGCCGATCAGCCGCTGCAGCGTCCACGACGCGCCCGAGTCCGGGCCGAGGCCGACGTTCGCGAACGCCATCAGGAAGTTCGCCGACGTCGCGGCGATCCGGAGGTCGCTCGCGTACGCGAAGGCCGCGCCCGCGCCCGCCGCCGGGCCGTTCACCGCCGCGATGACCGGCTTCGGCATCCCGACGATCGTCTTGACGATCGGGTTGTAGTGCTCCTTGACGGTGTGTAGCGGCGCCGGGTCACCCGCCTGCAGCAGTCCGACGTGCTCCTTCAGGTCCTGCCCGGCGCAGAACGCCTTGCCCGAACCGGTCAGCACGACCGCGCGGACACTGTCGTCGGCCGCGGCCTCGGTCAGGCCCGCCAGCAGCAGTTCCTTGAGTTCGACGGTCAGCGAGTTGTACGCCTGCGGCCGGTTCAGCGTGAAGGTGCGCACGCCATCGGCGTCGGCGGTCAGCAGAACGTCGGATGTGGTCACGGGATCTCCTAGTCGGCGAAACTGCGGTCCGAGACGAAGTCTTTCAGCCTCGCGAGCCGCATACCAGCACCGATACGGCGGCAAAAGATCGGTCCGCGTTCGCGCTCGGCCGCTGATGAGGGACAATGGACAGTAGACCCGGCTGGCTTTGACGAGCGCGACCCGGGCGCGCCGGTTGAGACGGAGGGAGCACGCTATGGCGGCCATGAAGCCCCGGACCGGAGATGGTCCCCTCGAAGTGACTAAGGAGGGGCGGGGCCTCGTGATGCGCGTACCACTCGAAGGTGGTGGGCGCCTCGTCGTCGAACTCTCCGCGGAAGAAGCGAAGGATCTCGGCGCGGCCCTGCAGGAGGTCACCGGCTGAGCCGGACCGCACCAACGTTCAACCACCCGCACCCCGGTCTCCCTTCGGAGGCCGGGGTCGCGGTTCATCTGCGCCCGGAGGTCGCTCACTGTGCGTAACCCGCTACCCCCCGTTCCGGGGAAGCTGCTCGAACTCGAGGTCTCGGATGACCTAAGGCGCGGTACGCCGCTGGCCACGCTGATCGCGGCGCCGTCCGAAGAGGACGGTGACGCCGGCCTCGCGGAGATCGGCGGCGTGCGGCCCACCGGCAAGACCGGTGACGTGCAGACCGTGCCGACCGGCGGCGTCCGCTGGCTGGCCGGGGTCGGCGACGGCGAGCCGAAGCAGTACCGCAAGGCCGGTGCCGCGCTGGTCCGCGCCGTCTCGTCGGCGCTGGAGGAAGACGTCAAGGCGGGCCAGAAGGCGTTCCGTGCCTTCGCCGTCGAACTGCCCGAGGACGCGGGCGCCGAGCACATCGAAGAGCTCACGTTCGGGCTGCTGCTCGGCGGCTACCGGTTCACGGTGACGGCCGAGGACCCCAAGCCGGGCCTGCGGACCGTGCGCTTGATCACACGCCACGAGCACGCCGCCGTCGCGGTGGAGCGGGTCCGCGAACTCGCCGCGGCCGCCGCGTTCGCGCGCGACCTGGCGAACACGCCGTCGAACATCAAGACCCCCGCCTGGCTCGCCGACACGGCCGCCCGCGTTTCCGGTGGTATCCCGAACCTGACCGTGACGGTCAGGGACGAGAAGTGGCTGGCCGAGCAGGGCTTCGGCGGCGTCCTCGCCGTCGGTGGCGGATCGGCCGCACCGCCGCGGCTGATCGAGCTGGAATACCGGCCGCGCGGGGCGACGACGCATCTGCTGCTGGTCGGCAAGGGCATCACCTTCGACACCGGCGGCCTTTCGATCAAACCGGCCGACGGCATGCACCTCATGCGCACCGACATGGCCGGCGGCGCGGCGATCATCGCCGCGGTCCGCGCGATCGCGGCGCTGCGCCTGCCGGTCAAGGTGACCGGGCTGGTGCCCGCCGCCGAGAACCACGTGTCCGGTTCGTCGTACCGGCCCGGCGACATCGTCCGGCACTACGGCGGCAAGACGACCGAGGTGGGCAACACCGACGCCGAGGGCCGCATGGTCCTCGCCGACGCGCTCGTCTACGGCATCAAGAAGCACAAGCCGGACGCGGTGATCGACGCGGCGACCCTGACGGGCGCCATGAAGGTCTCGCTCGGCGTCCGCACCGGAGGTGTCTTCGCCACCGACGACGCGCTCGCGGAACGGGTCACGAAGGCGGGCGAGCGGGTCGGCGAGGCGTGGTGGCGGATGCCGCTGCTGGAGGACCTGGCCGAGACCGTGCAGGGCTCGCTCGGTGACGTCCGGCAGGCGCCGGGCGGTCCCGGCGGCATCGTCGCGGCGCTGTTCCTGCGGGAGTTCGTCGGGGACGTGCCGTGGGCGCATCTCGACATCGCCGGCCCCGCGCGGGCCGACAAGACCTACGCGGACGTCGTCCCCGGTGCCACCGGATTCGCGGCGCGGACGCTGGTCGAGCTGGTCGCTTCCTACTCCTGACCTGCGGTTACCTGCGGGGTGGGAGCAAGGGACCTTTGCTGCCACCCCGCGGGTCGACCTGGGGCATGGGCTGGGTCGGCGCGTCACCGGCGTGCGCGGTGAGCCGCCGAGCGATGCGGGTCGCGGGTCCGGTCAGGTACCGGAACACGAGCCACGCCGTCATGGCGCCGAGGACGAGCCCGGCGAGCACGTCGTGCGGGTAGTGCGCGCCGACGAAGACCCGCGAGAAGCCCATCAACGCCGCACCCGGGAGCACCCACGGCGCGAGCCGTCGCCAGGCGAGCGCCAGCCCGACGGCGGCCGCCGCCGCGATCGTGGAGTGGTTGCTCGGGAAGGACCAGTCGCCGAGCGGCGGGCAGTCGACGAGCGTGACGAGGTTCCGGCACGGCCGGTCCTCCTGGATCACGCTCTTCACCCCTTCGCTGATCAGGTACGCGATCGCGGTCGCGGCGGGCGGCAGGAGCGCCACGGCGATCCGGACGGGCGAGGTGCGCGCCCGCCACAACATCCAGGCGAAGAGACCCGCGAAGGCGAGCAGTCCTGCTTCGGTGAACAGGATCCCTGTCGCCTGAAGCCAGCTCGGGCTCGCGCCCGCCAACTCCACGATGTCGTCGTACATTCACCCGAAGTTAGCGAAAACGACGCACCCGCGCGGTGGACGAACGGCAGGGATCGACCCTGACGATCGTCACCAAGGCTGAGCGCGGACCCGCTCCCGGAACCGCAGGACGGCGGGCGGCAGGACGACATCGCGACGCCAAGCCAGCCCGATGGTCCGCCCGACCGGTGGCACCAGCGGGACTTCGGCGACACCCGCCGGGCTGCCCGGCTCGAAGCGGGGGAGCAGCGCGACGCCGAGCCCGGCCGCGACGAGCCCGCGGACGGTGTCGGACTCCTGCCCTTCGAAGGCGATCTTCGGCTCGAAGCCGGCCTCGGCGCACAGTTCGTCGGTGATGGTGCGGAGGCCGTAGCCGGTCTCGAGGAGCACGAACTCCTCGTCAGCGAGGTCTTCGATGGCGGCGCTGGGCCGGTCGGCGAGCCGGTGCGAAGTCGGGACGGAGAGGAAGATCTCCTGTTCGGAAAGCACGGCGGTGTCGAGCAGCGGGTCGTCGACGGGGGCGGGCGCGAGCAGCGCGAGGTCGAGTTCACCGCTGGTCAGCCGGTCGACCATGTCCTGCCGTGAGCCCTGGACCAGCGTGAACCGGACTCCCGGATGATCCGCTCGATAGCCGCGGAGCAATGTGGGGACCAGCGACCGGCCGAGCAGGTGCAGGAATCCGAGCACGACGTGCCCGGATTCGGGGTCGACCTCCTCGCGGGCTTGGCGGACTCCGGCGTCGACGGCGGCGAGCGCGCGTTCGGCGGCGTCGGCCAGCAGTTCGGCGGCCCGGGTGAGCCGGATGCCGCGGCCGTCGGGGACCGTCAGCGGCGCGCCGAGGGCCTCGCCGAGCGCCGAGATCCGGCGGCTTACCGTGGGCTGCGGGACACCGAGCAGTTCAGCCGCGCGTGTGACGTTCGTCGTGCGGCGCAGTGCGGTGAGCAGAGCGAGCTGGGGGGCTAGCTGGGCGGTCATCCTTTCATTCAGCACAGTATCGATTGTGGCAGATGAACGTATTAGACGTATCGTTTAGCCAGGCTTAGCTTCGGGAGCGTGCCTGCCTCCGGAACCACCCGCCGCGTGACGATCGCCGTCGCCGCGGCCGGGATCTCCTCGTTCGCGCTGCTTTACGCGCCGCAGCCGGTGCTGCCGCAGCTGGCCGAGCAGTACCACCTCGATCCCGGAGGCGCCTCGCTCGCGGTGAGCGTCGCGACCGGCGCGCTCGCGATCGCCGTGCTCCCGATCGCGGCCCTTTCGGAGGTCGTGGGACGGCGTCCGGTGATCATCGCTTCGGTGGTCGCTTCGGTCGTGTTCGGTTTCCTGCTGCCGCTCGCGCCCAGCTATCCGGCGCTGCTCGTGCTGCGGGCGCTGCAGGGGGTCGCCATCGCGGGGTTCCCCGGAGTGGCCGCGGCCTATCTCGCGGAACGGCTCGGCAAGGCCGGGCTCGCGGCGGCGGTGGGCGCGATGATCGCCGGGAACACCGTCGGCGGCATGGTCGGACGGCTCGCGGCCGGGTTCACCGCCGGACCGTTCGGCTACCAGGGCGCGCTACTCGTCGTGGCGGTGATCGGGCTGGTCTGCGCGGTGGTCACGGTGCTGGCCCTGCCGCCGGGGGAGCAAGGGACCTTTGCTACCACTTTCGCGGATCAACGCAGGTCAGAGCGGTTGCGCGAGCAGGCCGCGGCGGTACTGGCCGGGCTCGGCGCCGCCGTCCGGAAGCCGGTCCTGCTGGTCCAGTACGCGGTCGCGCTGCTGGCGATGGGCTCGTTCGTCGCGCTGTACAACGCCGCCGGCTTCCGCCTGACCGGCGAGCCGCTGAACCTCTCGCCCGCGATCGCGTCACTCGTCTTCCTCGCGTACGCGATCGGCTCGGTCTCGTCGGCGACCGCGGGCAAGCTCGTCGGCCGGTTCGGGCGTCGCCGGGCGCTCGCCGGCGCCCTGCTGCTCACAATCGCGGGCGCCGCGCTGACGCTGTCGGACTCGCTGCCCATGGTCGTCGCCGGGTTCGTAGTGCTGACCGGCGCGTTCTTCGCCGCGCACGCCGTCGCCAACGGCTGGGCCGCGGCGGAGGCGCCCGAGAACGCTCGCGGCCAGGTGGGCGGGCTCTACACGCTTTCGTACTACCTCGGCAGCAGTGTCGGCGGCGCCGTCGGCGCGACCGTCTACGGGCACGCGGGCTGGACCTGGCTGATCGTGCTCACCGCCGCCTGGCTGGCCCTCGCCGCGGTGGCCGTGGTCGCGGTGGTCCCCAAGTCCGTGAAGGGCTCCTTCCCTACCCTCAAAGTAGGGAAGGAGGCCTTCACGGAACGCGTCTGAAAAGTGGTAGCAAAGGTCCCTTGCTACGCGATCGCCGCGACCAGCAGCCCGCCGCCTACCGGCAACAGCGCCGGGACCAGCCGCTCGTCCTCCCGGAAGGCCCGCGCGACCTCTCGCAGCGCGAGGGTGTCCGGATCACGCCGTGAGGGATCGGTCACCCTGGTGCCCGAGACGTTGTGGAACGCCAGTATCCCGCCGGGCCGGAGCAGCGCGACGGCCTGCTCGTAACAGCTCGGGTATTCGATCGGCGCCGAATCGACGAACACCAGGTCGTAGCCGCCGGGGGTGAGCCGGGGGAGGACCTCGAGCGCGCGCCCCAGGATCAGCCGGGTCCGCCCCGGCGGGTAGCCGGCCTCGCGGAACGCCGCCCTCGCCGCCCGGTGGTACTCGGGCTCGATGTCGATCGAGGTGAGAATCCCGTCGTCGACCATGCCGCGGAGCAGGCACAACCCGCTCACCCCGGCCCCGGTGCCGACCTCGACGACGGCCTTCGCCCGCAACGTCGTGGCGAGAAAACGCAGAGTCGCACCCGCGCCCGCGCTCAGCGGGCCGCACCCCAGATCGGCCGACCGCGCCCGCACGGTGGCCAGAACCTCGTCGTCGGGGACGTATCCGTCGACGAGGTCGGCGTCGGCGGCCTCGGCAGGCGAGCCCGCATGCGTCCCGGAATTCACACGCGGAGGTTAGCGGTGTCCATCGTCAAAAGAGCGAAGACTCCCTGGTACCGACTTCTCAGCCTCCTCTCAGTCCAGTCTCACTAGAAACATAAGCAGGCCGGACAGACTGGTCCTCGACAACGGGAACACCGTGCTCATCGCCCGCGTTGGGTGGAGTAGTTGGGAGAAGACGCTGATGGAGGTGCCTACTTCCCCGATGCAGGAAACGATGCAGGACCAGCACGCGGACCAGGTCACGCCGGTGACGGTGGACGAGGCCGCATGGACGCCGCCCTCGTGGGACGAGGTCGTGCGTGAGCACGCCGACCGCGTGTACCGGCTGGCGTACCGCCTGACCGGTAACGCCCACGACGCCGAGGACCTGACGCAGGAGACCTTCATCCGGGTCTTCCGCTCCCTCGCGTCCTACAAGCCCGGCACGTTCGAAGGCTGGCTGCACCGCATCACCACGAACCTCTTCCTCGACATGGCCCGCCGCCGCTCGCGCGTGCGGATGGAAGGCCTCCCCGAGGACACCGACCGCATCGTCGGTGACGACCCGAGCCCCGAGCAGGTCTATTCGGACACCCATCTCGACCCGGACCTGCAGGCAGCGCTCGACGAGTTGCCGCCCGAGTTCCGTGCCGCGGTCGTGCTGTGCGACGTCGAAGGCCTCTCGTACGAGGAGATCGGCGCCACCCTCGGTGTCAAGCTCGGCACCGTGCGCAGCCGGATCCACCGCGGCCGCCAGGCGCTTCGCGCTTCTTTGGAGCGTCGTCGCGCCGAGGCGCAGGAGTCTGCGAAGGTGGGGGTATGACCGCACCGCGAGGTTGGGGACTCCCCGAGTCGCATCTGCTTCCGGACGCCATCGTCGCCTTCGTGGACGGCGAGCTGTCCCTCGGCGCCCAGGACCGGGCGTCGGCGCATATCGCCCGCTGCCAGGCGTGCGCGGCCGAAGTGACCGCGCAGCGTCAGGCGGTCGCGGCCGTGAAGCAGGCGGGAGCCCCGTCGATGTCGGCGGGTTTCCTGGCCAGCCTGTGCTCCATCCCGCAGAACACCGAACTTCCCGGCACGCCGGACAACCTGGCGATGACGGCCGACGGCCAGCTCGTGGCCATCCAGCGGCCGGACAGGGTCGCCGGCCTTCGCGACACCGGAGTCTTGGGCGGTACCGCGCCGTTGGGATCATCGGCGCCGCTGGGCCAGTCGCCGAACGTCCTCGGCGGCGGGCGGTTCGGCCTCGCCCGGCGGAAGTACGCGCAAGGCGCCGGAGTCGTCGTTTCGGGTCTGGTGCTGAGCGCCCTGGCCCTGGTCGCGACCTCGGGTGACGGCACCGAAGACCAGCCTGCCACCGGCTTCACCCCGCCGCAGGGGGTCAACGCGGGCCTGCTGCCCGCGCAGCTGGGCGGCGGCGCCCGGCCGGAACCGCCGCACAGCACCACGCCGAGCCCGAGCCCGAGCACGTCGAGCGTGCCCGTGCCCGTGTCGGCCCGCTGATCCGCTTCGTCAGGGTTTGACGAAGCAGATCGTCGCGCTCTTGAAGTTCGAAGTCCCGTAGCTGGCGTAAGAGATGACGTCCACGGTGCCCTCGGCGCACGGACTGTTCACCACGCTCATCTGCGGGAAGACCTCGCTGATCCTCAGCCGCGCCGAGCCGCAGTCCTTCAGCGGCGGCGGCGTCTTGGTCTCGATGTCGTCGAAACACAGCCCGACCTTGGCGTTGATCGCCAGGCACAGGGCGACGCCGTCCCCGCGCACCGGCCTCGGGACGGCGTACTTGTAGAAGCCGTCCTTGCAGTTCCAATCGCCCTTGTCGACGCCGGTTAGGCTCACCGCGTACGGCGCTTGAGGCGAATCGCAGGGCGTCTTGACCGCGTCGGCCTCCTTGCCGGAGCCGGTCAGCACGACGCAATCGCCCTCGGTGAGGGCTTTGGCCTGCTTCTCCGGCCCGGCGGCCGCCTTCATCACGAAGATGAAGCCGATCCCGCCGCCGACCACGACGAGCGCGGCGACGAGCAGCAGCACTTTCACCTTGGTGGACAGGCCCTTCTTCTTGGGCGGCTGCTGCGGCCAGCCCTGCTGCTGCGGCCACTGCTGCTGTTGTTGTTGGGGCCACTGCTGGTGAGGGACGTTCTGGGGCGGATAAGGAGCCCCCGGGTTCTCCGACATGCCCGTAAGACTGCCAGACGTGAGACATGGTTGCCTCAAGTGTCACATTTCTGGCCGGTTCGGCGAATCAACGCGCACTTCACCGTGGTCACGGCAGAATCCAGGGCAAGGCTTGGCGTACTCTCGCGTCCGGCCAACCTGATCTCAGCCCCGGGGAATGATGACCGAGCAGCCGAACGCGAATCCGCAGCAGCCTGGTGAGCCGGCGGGGGATCGGCTGGCGCCGCGCCCGCTGGCCCGGCCCGCCGTCGATCCGGCGCAGGCGGCCACGTTCGGCAGGCCGCATGGCGTCGATGGTGCCTTCGACAAGCTGTACCAGCCCGGCGGCACGAACGGACAGACCGCCCCGGGCCTGAATCTGGCGCCGCCCACACCGGAATCGCTCGCCGAAGCCTTCCGCCGCCCGCCGGGCGCCGAAGGTGTCGTGCTGGAGCGGCCGCACGGGAGCAACGGCTCCGGGCCGTCCGCGAACGGCGCGGAAGGCCCGCTCTGGACCACGACGTCGGATCCCTGGCGTGATCCCGGTTCCGGCGCGGTGCTCGCCGGGCCCGCCGTGCAGCAGGACTCCGAAGAAGAGAAGGACGCGAAGCGCCCGCAAGGTGCGCTGCTGAGCCTGCCGGAGGTCCTCTTCGGCCGGCGTGTGCAGACGAAGGCGCTGGCGATGCTCGCCGCGGTCGCGCTGGTCATCGGCGCGGCCGGAGGGCTGATCGGCTGGTGGTTCGCCGACACCGGCACCGAGCTGACCGGCCAGGCCAGCATCTCCGAGGCCGACGCGGCCAAGGAACGTCCGGCGGGCTCGATCGCGGACATCGCCCACCGCGTGGCGCCCGCCGTGGTCTCGCTCGAGGTGTTCAAACCGGGCGCCGACGCCGGCCAGCAGGGCTCCGGCGTCGTCATCGACAACCAGGGCTACGTGCTCACCAACGAGCACGTGATCTCCGCCGCCACGGCCGATTCGGCCACCAAGGTCACCGCCGTGTTCTTCGACGGCAAGCGCGTCGAGGCGAAGGTCGTCGGCGCCGACGCCAAAACCGACCTGGCCGTGGTCAAGGTCGACGTCAAGAACCTGACAGCGCTGCAGGTCGGGAAGTCGTCCGACCTCGCCGTCGGCGACTCGGTGATCGCCGTCGGCTCACCGCTGGCGCTGCAGAACTCGGTCACCGCCGGCATCGTGAGCGCGCTCAACCGCCCGGTGACCGCGGGCGGCGACGGCGGCAGCGCGCCGGTGATCTACGAAGCCATCCAGACCGACGCCGCGATCAATCACGGCAACTCGGGTGGCGCGCTCGTCGACGCGACCGGCGCGCTGGTCGGGATCAACTCCGCGATCCGCTCGTCCAGCGCCGAAGGCGGCAGCATCGGCATCGGATTCGCCATCCCCAGCGACTACGCGGTGAAGATCGCGAAAACACTGATCAAGGACGGCAAGGTCGTCCACCCCGACATCGGCATCAACGCTTCGTCGACCGTCGCGGGCTCCAGCACCATGGGCGCGCAGGTCCGCAATGTCGCCCCTGGAGGCCCCGCGGCCTCGGCCGGGATCAAAGAAGGCGACGTCATCACGGAAGTCGGCGGACGGCTCGTGCGCGACTCGGCGGAACTCCTCGTCGCGGTCCGCGCTCGCGAAGTCGGCGAAGTGGTTCCTGTCCGCCTTGTCCGGGATGGGTCTTCACTTGTCGTGGACGTGAAACTGGCCTCGGACTAGCGAGTTCGGACGGGTACCCTGAACGGGGAAGACGCCGAGGCGGAGGTTCACACAGGTGTTCGAGAGTGTCGGCTGGGGAGAGATCCTCATCATCGTCGTCGCGGGTCTTTTCATCCTCGGTCCGGAGCGGCTGCCTGAAGCGGCGTCCTGGGTGGCGAAGAGCGTCCGCAAGGTCCGCGACTTCGCGACCGGGGCCAAGACGCAGCTGCGCGAGGAGATGGGCCCGGAGTTCGATCAGCTGCGCAAGCCGCTGGAGGATCTGCGAGGCCTGCGGAACTTCGACCCGAAGCGGGTCGTCACCCAGCACCTGTTCGACGGTGACTCGGATCCGCTGGGGCTCAACAACGTCAACGGCACCAATGGTGCCAACGGGACCAATGGCGCTTCGAAGCCCAACGGCCACCCTGCGCCCGCTTCGCAGCCTGAGCCGCTGAAGCCGGGAGAGCGTCCTCCGGTCGACCCGGACGCCACCTGATCCCCTCGCATTTAGTCCTCTGAATGCGGTCCTTGCGCGTGCAAGTACCGCATCCAGAGGACTAAACGCATAAGAGGGGGACGGTCAGCGGCCCGCGGGAGTGACGTTCAGCATCATCCCGGCCAGCCCGCGCGCCCGGACGGTCAGCTTCTTCGCCGCCTCCTTGAGCACGAGCGACGCCGGCGCGTCCGGCTCGGCCAGCACGATCGGCGTCCCGGCGTCGCCGTTGGAGACCACGCGCGGGTCCATCGGGACCTGCCCGAGCAGCGGCACCGTCGAGCCGACCGACTTCGACAGCGAGTCGGCGACCGACTGCCCGCCGCCGGCGCCGAAGATCTCCATCTTCTGGCCGTCGGGCGTCTCCAGCCACGACATGTTCTCGATGACCCCGGCCACCCGCTGCCGCGTCTGCAGCGCGATCGCGCCCGCGCGCTCGGCGACTTCGGCGGCCGCCTGCTGCGGGGTGGTGACGACCAGGATCTCCGCGTTCGGGATGAGCTGCGCCACCGAGATCGCGATGTCGCCGGTGCCCGGCGGCAGGTCCAGCAGCAGGATGTCGAGGTCGCCCCAGAACACGTCGGCGAGGAACTGCTGCAGCGCGCGGTGCAGCATCGGCCCGCGCCACACCACGGGGGCGTTGCCCGGGGTGAACATGCCGATCGAGATGACCTTCACACCGTGCGCCTGCGGCGGCATGATCATGGTGTCGACCTTGGTCGGCTTCTCCCGCGCGCCGAGCATCCGCGGCACCGAGTGCCCGTAGATGTCCGCGTCCACCACGCCGACGGAAAGCCCGCGTTCGGCCATCGCGGCCGCGAGGTTCACCGTCACCGAGGACTTGCCGACGCCGCCCTTGCCGGACGCGACGCAGTACACACGCGTCAGCGAACCCGGCTGCGCGAACGGGATCACCGGTTCCGCGGCGTCGCCGCGCAGGGATTTTCGCAGCTCCGTGCGTTGCTCGTCGCTCATCACGTCAAGCTCGACCCGGACGTCGTTGACGCCGGGGAGCTTCTTGACGGCTTCGGTGGTGTCGTTGGTCAGAGTCGCCTTCAGCGGGCAGCCGGCGACCGTCAGGTAGATCCCGACGGTGACCACACCGTCCGAGCCGACCTCCACGTCCTTGACCATGCCGAGTTCGGTGATCGGTTTCTTGATCTCCGGGTCGTACACGGCCTTCAGCGCGGTGCGGACATCGTCGACGCTGGGGAGTTGCTGCGTACTGGTCACAGGTCCCATGTTACGTACTGGTAGGTGTGCGGTCGGGTTTGGCCTTGCGCGGCTTGGCGTCAAGATCCTCACGGAGCCGGTCGAGCTCACCCCGCAGGAAGTCCCGCGTGGCGACCTCGCCGAGCGCGATCCGCAGCGACGCCAGCTCCCGCGCGAGGTATTCGGTGTCGGCCTTGGTCTGCGCGGCGCGATTCCGGTCCTCCTCCAGCGAGACACGGTCACGGTCGTCCTGCCGGTTCTGCGCCAGCAGGATCAGCGGCGCGGCGTACGCGGCCTGCGTCGAAAACGCCAGGTTCAGCAGGATGAACGGGTACGGGTCCCAGCGCAGCGAGACCGCGACCAGGTTCAGCACGATCCAGATGATGACGATCAGCGTCTGCCAGAACAGGTACTTGCCGGTGCCGAGGAACCGCGCGATCCGTTCGGTGAAGCGGCCGAACGAGTCGGGGTCGATGTTCAGCCTGAACCGGCTCTGGCCGCGGGGCTGGTCCAGCCGTCGCCCGGACGTCAGTTCAGGCACGTTCGGCCTCCTCGGTGATTTCGCCGGTGATGTCGTGCAGCCCGGTTTCGCGCCAGCCCTCCGGGAGCAGGTGGTCGAGCACGTCGTCGACGGTGACCGCGCCGAGCAGGTGGTCCTCGGCGTCCACCACCGGCCCGCAGGTGAGGTTGTAGGCGGCGAAGTAGCGCGTGACCTCGGACAACGTGGCCTTCGGTCGCAGCGCGGGCAGCTGGGAGTCGATGGCGCTCGCCACCATCTCCGCGGGTGGTTCGCGCAGCAGCCGCTGGAAGTGGACGACGCCGACGAAACGCCCGGTAGGCGTCTCCGTCGGCGGACGGCAGACGAACACCATGCTCGCCAGCGCCACCGGGAGGTCGGCGTTGCGGATGTGCGCGAGCGCCTCGGCGACCGTCGCGTCCGGAGTCAGCACCACTGGCTCAGGCGTCATCAACCCGCCCGCGGTGTCGGAGGAGTACTCCAGCAGCCGTTTCACCGGCGCCGACTCCTCGGGTTCCATCAGCTCCAGGAACCGGTTCTGCTCGGCGGGCGCCAGCTCGGCCAGCAGGTCGGCGGCGTCGTCGGGGTCCATCGCTTCGAGGATGTCGGCCGCCCGCTCCTCGGCGAGGTAGGACAGCAGTTCCTTCTGGTCGTCCTCGGGAAGCTCCTCGATGACGTCGGCGAGGTGCTCGTCGTCCATCGCGTCGGCGACCTCGTGCCGTCGTTTGAGCGGCAGGTCGCGGACCGTGGCGGCGACGTCGGCCGGACGCATGGTGTCGAACAGCATCAGCAGCTGCGCCGCGCCCTGGGTCTGGCCGGTCAAGTCGGTGAGCCCGAGCCCGGACACCTCCGACCACGGCAGCACCTGCATCGCCGAACGCCGTCTGCCGAGGCCGAGCCTGCTCGACCGTTCGCGGATCGCGAGCTTCGCGAGCACCCAGTCCCGCGTCCGCGTCGGTTCCATGGCGGCGTCGACGACGGTGATCCTCGTGTCGGAACCCGCGAGCGTGGCGTACGCGTCGAACAGCTGCCCGACCACGAGCACCTCGTTGGGCCGCTGATGGAACCGCCGCATGTTCACCGATCCGGTGGCGAGCGTGACCGCGCTGGGCTCGATCGAGGTCACCCGCAACATCGGCACGAACACGCGGCGCCTCGTCGTCAGCTCCACCACGATGCCCAGGATCCGCGGCGGCTGCTGATCGAGGCGCAGGCCCGCCACCAGGTCCCGCACCTTGCCGATCGATTCGCCGTCGGGTCCGAAAACCGGCAAACCGGCAAGCTGAGCTGCGAATACCCTGTTCACGGCTGCCATGTCCGAAGGTTATCCGCTCCCGGCGTCCGCGACGATTCGTGTGATCACCGCAATGCCCAGGCGGCGATCGCGGGAACGGCGGCGTAGGCCGGGTCTTCGGCGAGGGTCTCGGGCGCGGCGCCTTCGGCCAGGTCTTCGTGCAGCCAGATCCAGTTCTGCACCGCGCGCACGAGCGTCCACGCGCGCGTGCGTTCGGCGTCCAGCCCGGCCGCCGCGGCGAACCACGCGATCTTTTCGTCCATTGTGGACTCTTCCGCGCGATTCCAGAGAATCGAGATCGCGCCGAACTCGAGGTCGCCCGAAACCGGTTTCGGATCGATCACCAGCCACGGTTCGCGGGCCCCGGCCAAGACGTTCTCGAAATGCAGGTCCTCGTTCACCATCAGCTCGCCGGCCTCCGGCCCGAGGTTCACGCAGATCTCGACCGCCGCGTCGATGTACTTGCGGTCGAACGGTTCGCCCAAGTCACGCCAGGTCTCCGGGAGTTCGGTGACCAGCTCCGCGGCCTCTTCTCGAAGGGACCGCCGCAGTGCTTCGGGAGCGGGGACGGCCAGCCGCCGCGCCAACGCGCCGACGGTCTCGACGGCCTCCTGGATCGGCTCCGTCTCCAGCGACCGGGTGGCGTCGAGCCGCTCCAGGAGCAGCACGCCGTCCTCGGGCACGTTGTCGTACATCAGGACCGCGCCCTGACCGGCCCAAGTGGACAGTGCGAGCGGTTCGTCGTCGGACTCCTCGTGCGGCCAGCCGAGTTTGAGGATCGCGGGGGAGCCGTCCGCGCGGCGGACGGGCTGTGCGACGCCGACGAAGCCGTGCATGGCCTCGCCGTCGTATTCGAGCTGCCATTTGGCGGTGTACTTCTCGGCGAGGAACGGGAGCGAGTCGAGCCATTCGGCGGCTCCGGGGCCGAGTTCGGCGGCGCGGTCGAGGAACTTGGGCGGGATCTTGAAACCGGTCACGCACCCACCTTGGCAGGCTTGTCCATCGTGTTTCCCTCGTGACTCGCCGGGCGTACCGTGAACAGCGAGAACAACCCCGGGAGCAGCCATGGTGGTGGAGATTCTCAGTGCGGTCGCCGTCGCGGGCGGTGCTTGGCTCGCGGCCAGCCTTCGCGTGGTGAAACAGTACGAACGCGGGCTCGTGTTCCGGTTCGGGCGGGTGCGCCCGGCCCTCCGGGAGCCGGGGCTCGCGCTGCTGGTGCCGTTCGCGGACAGACTGCAGAAGGTCAACATGCAGATCGTCACGATGCCGATCCCCGCGCAGGACGGCATCACCCGCGACAACGTCACCGTGCGGGTGGACGCGGTCGTGTACTTCAAGGTGATCGACCCGGTGCTGGCCGCGGTCAACGTGCAGGACTACCGCTCGGCCGTCGGCCAGGTCGCGCAGACCTCGCTGCGGTCCATCATCGGCAAGAGCGACCTGGACGACCTGCTGTCCAACCGCGAGCGGCTGAACGAAGGTCTCGAGCTGATGATCGACAGCCCGGCGCTGGACTGGGGCATCCACATCGACCGGGTCGAGATCAAGGACGTCGCGCTGCCTGAGTCGATGAAACGCTCGATGTCACGCCAGGCCGAAGCCGAACGCGAACGGCGGGCGCGGGTCATCTCGGCCGACGGGGAACTGCAGGCGTCGTACAAGCTTTCGCAGGCGGCGGCGACCATGGCCGACACCCCGGCGGCGCTGCAGTTGCGCTTGCTGGAGACGGTCGTGCAGGTGTCGGCGGAGAAGAACTCGACACTGGTCCTGCCGTTCCCGGTGGAGCTGCTGCGCTTCCTCGACGCGAATACCCCGAAGCCGAAAGCGCCGGAGACTCCGGAGGCTCCGGCGGCCAACGGCCAGGTGGCGCCTGCGCCGAGGGAACCGGGCGACGTGGGCCAAGTCTCCTGAGTGGTAAGGACGGTTAGAACCGTCCTTACCACTCACGAGCCCCGGCGCTACTCCAGCTCGCCGTTCACCCCGAGGATGATCATCGTCCCGATGAACCCGACGTACAGCGCGATGACGACGTACGCGATGACCACCGCCGCGAGCGCCATGCCGCGCCCGCCGGCCTCGCCGCGGTTCGCCTTCGCCAGCCCGATATGCCCCAGGATCAGCCCGACGATCACCGTCACGCACGAGCAGATCCCGATGAGCGAGCACACCAGCCCCGCGATCGCCATCCCGTTGTCCTGCGATCGCGGGGGAGCGGCCGCCGCGTACGGGTTGTACGGCTGCGGCGGCGGGTACGCGGCCGGCAGCGGCACGGGCGAATACACCGGAGGAGCCGAAGCGTCCGGAGCCGCGAAGGACGGCGGGACGGGCTCGGCGGTCAGCGGATCGATGGCCTGCCCGTACGTCTCGAGCGGAGCCGGATCCGGAGCGGGAACAGCGGCGGAAGGCGCCTCGAAGGGCGCGGGCGGCTCGAACGGCGGAGGCGGCGTGAAGGGCGCCGGCGGCTGGAACTGCTGCGGTTCCGCGGGTGCCGGGCTCGACACCGTTTCGGACGACGCGGAAGTCGGGTCCGAGAAGGTGTTCGAGTCGGTGTAGGACGACGTCGACGGTGTGTCCTTCGAGTCGGGACTGCTCATCCGGTTGGCCCCCTGGTTCGTGCGGGACACCACCGTATCTTCGAACGCGTCACGAGACGCCCGCGGCACCGATCGCGAGCACCACGAAGATGAACCACAGGATGACCGGGATCAGCCACAGCGCGGTGACGACGTAGCCGATGATCATGCCCGCCTGCGCCATGCCCTGGCCGCCGGCTTCGCCGCGCTTGGCCTTCGACAGCGCGATGTGCCCGAAGATGATCCCCAGGATCGCGGGGAAGCACATGATCAGCCCGATCAGCGAGCAGACCAGCGACGCCACCGCCATGCCCTGGTCCGGCGGCCGCACATAGGCCTGCTGGACGTAGTACTGCTGCGGCGGCTGGTACGGCTGGAGACCGTAGGGCTGCTGGAACTGCCCGGACGGCTGCTGACCGTACGGGTCGTGCGGATTCGTCATGCTGGTCCCCTCGTCGACGAGGAACCGTATCGCTACCGGAAAGCCCCGTGTTTCGCGGCGACGTTCAGCAGTACCGGGATCGCGATGGCGTACAGGATGATCATCAGGTAGCCGACGACGAACGCGGCGAGCGCCATGCCCTTGCCGCCCACTTCGCCGCGCCGGGCCTTCGCGAAGGCGACGTGGCCCATGACGATCCCCGGGATCACGGACACCAGCCCGATCAGCCCGAAGAGTGAAAAGATCAGGGCGGCCGTCGCCAGGCCGGAGTCCTTGCTCCGCGCCGGGGCCTGGTTCGGAAAGGCGTACTGCTGTTGCGGTGGGAATCCACCAAAGGGCTGCTGAGCCACGTTCGTCCCCCTCGGACTGTGATCGGCTTGTCACTGTACTGGCATGGTCACGGATGGCGTACGCGTGACTGCGCTCATAGCGAGGTCTCTGCGCAGGCGTCATACTCACCGGTAACCCAGCGCCGGGAGCCCGGTGCGCGCGAATTTAGGAGCAGCGATGGCTCGCCTCGCCCAGACCGCCGGCTTGACCGACGTGCAGTCCGAAATCCTGGCCACGGTCCGCCAGTTCGTGGACAAGGAGGTCATCCCGCGCGCGCAGGAGCTCGAGCATTCCGACACCTATCCCGCCGACATCGTCGAGGGGATGAAGGAGATGGGCCTGTTCGGGCTCACCATCCCGGAGGAGTACGGCGGCCTCGGCGAATCGCTGCTGACCTACGCGCTCGTGGTCGAGGAGATCGCGCGCGGCTGGATGAGCGTCTCCGGCGTGATCAACACGCACTTCATCGTGGCGCACATGATCAAGCAACACGGGACGCCGGAGCAGAAGCAGCACTTCCTGCCGCGGATGGCGACCGGTGAGGTCCGCGGCTCGTTCTCGATGTCCGAGCCCGACCTCGGCTCCGACGTCGCCGCGATCAAGACCCGCGCCCGCAAGACCGACGACGGTTACGTCATCGACGGTTCGAAGATGTGGCTGACCAACGGCGGCAGCTCCAACCTGATCGCGCTGCTCGTCAAGACCGACGAAGGCGCGGCGAAGGCCCACCAGAACCTCACCACGTTCCTGGTCGAGAAGCCCGAGGGCTTCGGCGAGGTCGCGCCCGGCCTCACCATCCCCGGCAAGATCGACAAGATGGGCTACAAGGGCGTCGACACCACCGAAGCCGTGTTCGACGGCTACAAGATCGGTGCCGACAAGGTCCTCGGCGAAGCGCCGGGCAAGGGTTTCGCGTACATGATGGACGGTGTCGAGGTCGGCCGGGTCAACGTCGCCGCCCGCGCCTGCGGTATCGCGATCCGCGCGTTCGAACTCGCCGTCGAGTACGCCCAGCAGCGCAAGACCTTCGGCAAGGCCATCGCCGAGCACCAGGCGATCGCGTTCAAACTCGCCGAGATGGCCACCAAGGTCGAGGCCGCGCACCTGATGATGGTCAACGCCGCCCGCCTCAAGGACTCCGGCGCGCGCAACGACGTCGAGGCCGGCATGGCGAAGCTGATCGCGAGCGAGTACTGCGCCGAGGTCACCCAGGACTCGTTCCGCATCCACGGCGGCTACGGCTACTCCAAGGAGTACGAGATCGAGCGCCTCATGCGCGAGGCGCCGTTCCTGCTCATCGGCGAGGGCACCAGCGAGATCCAAAAGACCATCATCAGCCGCGGCCTGCTCCGCGAGTACAAATCCCGTTCCTGAACGTTCGCGCCTTTCGCCCGTCCTTGAGAAGATGGACCGGGACGGGCGAGAGGTGATTACGTGAGTGCTCCCTTTGGCGGAGGCGGCCGGGCCGCGGGTGGGCTGCCCAGGCTGCCGACACCGCCTTCCGGCTGGCCGATCGGTTCCTACGCGACGTACGGCGAAGCCCAGCAAGCCGTCGGATTCCTCGCGGAGAAGGAGTTCGGGGTCAGCGACGTGACCATCGTCGGCGTCGACCTGATGCTCGTGGAGCGCGTCGTCGGCAGGCTGAGCTGGGGCCGGGTGCTGGGCACCGGCGCGGTGTCCGGCGCGTGGTTCGGCCTGATCATCGGGCTGCTGCTGGGCATGTTCAACAACCAGGGTTTCGCCTGGCAGCCCATGATCGGCGGGCTCGTGCTCGGCATCCTGGCGTGGACGGTCTTCGCGGCGATCAGCTACAGCATGTCCCGCCGCGACTTCTCCTCCGCGAGCCAGCTGGTCGCCGGCCGCTACGACGTGCTCTGCCAGCCGCGTTCGGCCGAACAGGGCCGCGAGCTCTTGGCCCAATTGGCGTTGGGTGGCCGCCCGGCCGGATGACGCGGGGGCCGGACCACTGACATTCGGCGGTACTCGTTCACCTGTTCGCCGTGCAGTCCGCTGAATCGTTACCGATACTGCTTGCGGGCGGTGATCGCCCGGAATAGGTTGCACAACACCAGTCGGGCGGTCATGTCCTCCAGCGTGTCCGCCTGAGCACTAGCACGTCGGGGTGCTGGCGCGCGGGCTTCTTCAACGCGTCCTAGTGCCGCCGCTCCCCGAGCGTGCGCGGGTGAGGAGGCCTCATGGGGAAGAGGATGAGCGCGAGCCGGAGGGGCCGCTCACCAGGCCGCACCGGCTCGCTACTCGGCGCGACAGCGCTGACGGTCGGCCTGCTGGCGGGCTGCGGTTCGGATGCCGGGCTGAAGATCAACGTCTACTACGCGCCCGAAGACAATTTCCAGTCCGTTGTGGACGATTGCACGAAGGCCTCGAACGGGCGGTACGAGGTCGTCTACAACAAACTCCCGCGGCCGGCCGACGGCCAGCGGGAACAGATGGTGCGCCGGCTGGCCGCCGGAGACGATTCGCTCGACGTGCTGGGGCTGGACGTCACGTGGGTCTCCGAGTTCGCCGAGGCGGGCTGGGTCGACGAATGGACGGGCGAGGCCAAGGCCGAGGCGACCGCGGGTGTCCTGCCGGGACCGCTCGAAACCGCCACGTGGAACGGAAAGCTCTACGCGGCGACCAAGAACACCAACGTCCAGCTGCTCTGGTACGACGACCGGCTGACGCCGACGCCGCCGAAGACCTGGGACGAGATGATCGAACAGGGGAAGGCGCTCAAGGCGCAGGGCAAACCGGGGAACGTCGTGTTCACCGGCGCGCAGTACGAAGGCCTCGTCGTCATCTACAACACGCTCGTCGAATCGGCGGGCGGCAAGATCCTGTCCGACGACGGCAAGTCGGTCGTGATGGACGCGGGCGCGGTCAAGGCGCTGGAGATGCTGAAGAAGGTCACCACGGCCGGGGTCACCGACCCGTCGCTGACCAACTCGAAGGAGGACGAGGTCCGTCTGGCGTTCCAGCGCGGAAACGCCGCCTTCGAACTGAACTGGCCGTTCGTCTACGCCTCCTACGCCAAGGAGAAGAAGGACGAGCTGAAGCATTTCAAGTGGACCACCTATCCGCGGTTCGAAGCGGGGAAGCCGGCCAAGACCACGATCGGTGGCTACAACTTGGCGGTCAGCTCGGCCTCGAAGCACAAGGCCGAGGCCTACGAAGTCGCACTGTGCCTGCGCAACGAGAAGAACCAGAAGTTCTCCGCGCTCAAGGACGGTGTCCCGCCGACGCTCGAATCGCTCTACACCGACACGGCCCCGCTCGACCCGACCGCGGCCGTCGGTGACGACAACCCGAGCATGGACACGAAGTACCCGATGCGGGAGACGATCCTGGACGCGCTCAAGGCCGCCGCGGTGCGCCCGCTGACCCCGGCGTACCAGAACGCGTCGACCGTGTTGTCGAAGGTGCTTTCCCCGCCATCCGGCATCGATCCGCAGAAGACGGCGGAGAAGCTGAAAGAACAGCTCGCCGACGCGCTCCAGTCGAAGGGGGTGATCCCGTGACCGTGCAGGAAACCGCCGGTTCGGCGACCGCGAGCGAATCGGGCAAGAAGAAGAAACCCGCGCTCAGTGAAGGAAAGAAGGCCGAGCGCCGGCTCGGGCTCTGGCTGTGCGCCCCGGCGGCGTTCGTGATGATCGCGGTCACCGGGTACCCGATCATCTACTCGATCTGGCTCTCGTTGCAGCGCTACGACCTCAGGTTCCCGGCGCAGCAGGAGTTCGTCGGTCTCGAGAACTACATCTCGGTGCTGTCCAACGAATACTGGTGGACCGCGTTCGGGACGACGATGGGCTTGACCATCGTCTCGGTCGCGATCGAGCTCGTCCTCGGGATGGGCCTCGCGCTGATCATGCATCGGACGCTGGTCGGCCGGGGTCTCGTGCGGACGGTCGCCTTGATCCCGTACGGCATCGTGACCGTGGCCGCGGCGTTCTCCTGGTACTACGCCTGGAAACCGGACACGGGCTACCTCGCCAATCTGTTCTTCCCCGACACCGCGCCGCTGACCGAGTACTGGCCGTCGCTGGCGGCCATCGTGCTGGCCGAGGTGTGGAAGACGACGCCGTTCATGGCGCTGCTGTTGATGGCTGGCCTGGCACTGGTGCCGGACGACCTGCTCAAGGCCGCGGCGATGGACGGCGCGACCGCGTGGCAGCGGTTCACCAAGGTGATGCTGCCGGTGATGAAACCGGCGATCCTGGTGGCGTTGCTGTTCCGCACCCTGGACGCGTTCCGCATCTTCGACAACATCTTCGTGCTCACCAACGGTGCGCAGGACACGTCGTCGGTGTCGATGCAGACCTACAACAACCTGGTCAAGGGGTTGAACCTCGGGATCGGGTCGACGATGGCGGTGCTGATCTTCCTCACGGTGGCGATCATCGCGTTCATCTTCATCAAGGTGTTCGGCACGGCCGCACCAGGCAGTGACAATGGGGGTAAGCGCTGATGGCCATCGGTGGAGCGGTCACTCCCGGCCGCAAACTCAAATGGGGCCTCGTCGACATCCTGGTCCTGGTCTTCGCGTTGTTCCCGGTGCTGTGGGTGATCTCGCTTTCGTTCAAGACCAAGGAGACCTTGGACGACGGCTATTTCCTCCCGCAGGAATGGACGTTGCAGAACTACGCGGACATCTTCGCGACCACGGAGTTCATCCGGGCACTGGTGAACTCGATCGGGATCGCGATCATCGCGACGGTGATCGCGGTCGTCCTCGGCACGATGGCGGCGTACGCGATCGCGCGGCTGGACTTCCCCGGCAAGCAGGTGCTGGTCGGGATGTCGCTGCTGATCGCGATGTTCCCGCAGGTCTCGCTGGTGACGCCGCTGTTCAATATCGAACGCGAGCTGGGGTTGTTCGACACCTGGCCGGGGCTGATCCTGCCGTACATCACGTTCGCGCTGCCGCTGTCGATCTACACGCTGTCCGCGTTCTTCCGGGAAATCCCGTGGGAGCTGGAAAAAGCGGCGAAGATGGACGGCGCGACCCCGGCGCAGGCGTTCCGGAAGGTGATCGCGCCCCTGGCGGCACCAGGGGTGTTCACCACCGCGATCCTGGTGTTCATCTTCTGCTGGAACGACTTCCTGTTCGCGATCTCGCTGACCTCGACCGAGGCCTCGCGCACGGTCCCGGCGGCGTTGTCGTTCTTCACGGGGTCCTCGCAGTTCGAAGACCCCACCGGGACGATCGCCGCGGCCGCCGTGGTGATCACCGTCCCGATCATCCTGTTCGTGTTGTTCTTCCAGCGTCGCATCGTGGCGGGGCTGACGTCCGGTGCGGTGAAGGGCTGACCCATGGCTGAAATCGTTCTCGAAAAAGTGTCCAAGAAGTACCCCGACGGCGCCCTCGCGGTGTCCGAAGTGGACATCACGATCGCCGACGGTGAGTTCATCATCCTGGTCGGCCCGTCCGGCTGCGGTAAGTCGACCACGCTGAACATGGTCGCGGGCCTGGAGGACATCTCGTCCGGCGAACTGCGCATCGACGGACAGCGCGTCAACGAAAAGGCGCCGAAGGACCGTGACATCGCGATGGTGTTCCAGTCCTACGCCCTGTACCCGCATATGAGCGTGCGGGAGAACATGGCGTTCCCGTTGCGGCTGGCCAAGGTCGACGACCGGACGGTGCGGGCGAAGGTCGAGGAGGCGGCGCAGATCCTCGACCTGACCGGGCATCTCGACCGCAAGCCGGCGAACCTCTCCGGCGGGCAGCGGCAGCGCGTCGCGATGGGGCGCGCGATCGTCCGCAACCCCAAGGCGTTCCTGATGGACGAGCCACTGTCCAACTTGGACGCGAAGCTCCGCGGCCAGATGCGGACCTCGGTGTCGAAGATCCAGAAACAGCTGGGCACGACGACGCTCTACGTCACGCACGACCAGACCGAGGCCATGACCCTCGGCGACCGGGTCGTCGTGCTGCGGGCGGGCTACGTGCAGCAGATCGGGTCGCCGCAGTTCCTCTACGACAACCCGGCGAACCTGTTCGTGGCCGGTTTCATCGGCAGTCCGTCGATGAACTTCGTGCCGGCCACGCTGGAGAACGGGACCGCCCGCAGCGCGCTGGGCGACATCCCGCTCACCGACCGGGTGCGGCGACTGGTGGAAGCCGCCGACGCGCCGCGTGAGGTCATCGTCGGCATCCGGCCGGAGCATTTCGAGGACGCCGCGCTGGTGGACGCCGCCGCCCGCCAGGGTGCGACGTTCACCGCCCACGTGGACGTCCTCGAGTCGATGGGATCGGAGAAGTTCGCGCACTTTTCGGTCGAGGGTGAGGCCGCGTCGTCGTCCGACCTCGCGGATCTCGCCGCGGACAGCGGATCCTCCGACGTTCCGGGCTCCGAGTCGCAGATCGTCGCCCGTCTCTCGGCGGCGTCTTCGGCTGCGGAGAACCAGAACGTCGAGCTGTGGTTCGACGCGGACAAGATCAAGCTGTTCGACGGGGCCAGCGGCAAGAACCTGACCTACACCGACTAGCTCGTTCTCGCGTGAAGGCCCCCTTCCCTCGGCTCAGTCGAGGGAAGGGGGCCTTCACGCGCTAGGTGTCCACTTCGGACATCGTGAATTTCCCACCTTCGGCGGTTTACGTCACCTGAGGTGATCGGGAATCCTCCGGGGTACCGAGAGAAGGGCGCCTGTCTTGCCGAAGAAGCTGTCACGCCGTCTCCTGCAGGGCCTGGTCGGCGCGGTCCTCATCACCACGCTCGCGCCGGCCGTCGCCTGGGCCGAACCCCCACAGGCTTTGCCGACGAACGCGACCGAGGCCGACAGCACGTGGCAGCCCGCGTTCGACTACGACACCGACGGCTGCTACCCGACGCCCGCGATCTCGCCGACCGGCGCGATCGCCACCGGGCTCAAGAACTCCGGAGCCCTCAACGGTCAGTGCCGCGACCAGTCGGACCTCGACAACACCAATTCCTACGCGCGGTCGAAGTGCAACAACGGCTGGTGCGCCCACCTCTACGACCTCTACTTCGAAAAGGACCAGGCCGTCCCGGGGATCGACTGCTGCGGGCACCGGCACGACATCGAGCACGTCGTGGTCTGGGTCAACGAGGGGCAGGCCCGGTACGTCTCGACGTCGGCGCACGGCAACTACTCCACGTACGACCGCTCCAAGGTCTCCTGGGAGGGGACCCACCCGAAGATCGTTTATCACAAGGACGGCGCGAGCACCCACTGCTTCCGCATCGCGAGCGCGACCGAACCGCCGGAGAACCACTACAACGCCTGGCAGTACCCGGATCTCGTCAGCTGGGACCGGTTCCCGCCCGGGATCCGTGACACGCTCGTCCGCGCCGATTTCGGCAGCGCGAGCCTGGCGATCAAGGACGGCTCCTTCGCGGGCAACCTGAGCAAGGCCAAACCGGCGGGCATCCCCTTCGATCCCAACGCCTGAGGCCGGCTCAGTACTCGCTCTCGGGCAGGGCGAGCCACAGCACGAGGTAGACGATGAACTGAGGGCCGGGCAGCAGGCAGGACAGCACGGCGAGCAGGCGGACCTTGCCCGGCGTGGTGCCGAAACGTTTGGCGATCCCGGCGCAGACGCCGCCGATCATGCGGCCCTGGCGCGGTCGGGTCAAGCGGGCGGCTACGGGGTTCGTCACGGGTCTTCCCTCTCTGTCATCACTCTGTGTGAAACCCATTTTCGTCGCCCGGCGGCCCGGCCGCATCCCACCGCGGAACGAAACGCACCCCTAAGGGCGTGAAATCGGCGTAAAGGACTCACCTGGGAAAACGCGGCGGGCCCTGTGTTCTTCGCCCGTAGGGGGTGGTGTTCCCGGATCTTTTGACGATACTGCTCCGGTGCCCCCGAAGAGACTGAGCGCAGTACTCTGCGGCCTGTTCCTGGCCGCGGCCTGTGCCACGCCGGAACCGGCGGTGACGCCGTCGCCGACCACGGCGGGCGACGAGGCCTTGACCGCTTCCGAGGCGCTCGGCGAATACTCGTCGCTCGATTACTGCAGCCTCGTCGACCAGCGGAAAGTGATCGGCGGCGGAAACGCGGTCAAACCGCCGTTGACCTCTTTCGAGTTCTGCCGCCTCGAATTCGTCGAGGGGGCCAATCGCTACACGGTGACCACCGGCCCGATCACTTCCGGGCAGGATCCGAACAATCAGCCGTACGAATACGGCGGGCCGTTGCCGGAGGGCCTCAGCGTCCAGCAGTCGACGTTCAACGAGGACACCGCCTGCACGCGGCTGCTCACCTTCGCCGACGGGATCCGGCTGCCCATCGCCGTCACCTCCGACGACAAGGCCCCGGCCGACCAGGCCGACCGCTGCCGGACCGCCGACGCGACGGTCGGCAGCGCGGCGGGCGTGATCGCCGCGCGCAAGGTCGGGCGGCTGAACCTCGACCAGCGCTCGTGGGGCCGCGTCGCTCCGTGCGCGCTGCTCGACCAGCACGAACTCGACGCCGCCGCCGGAGCCGAGACCAAACCGGCCCCGGCGCTCTCCGGGCACAACTGCATCCGCGGCAAGGTCAGCTTCTCGCTCTCGGTCAGCGCGGACACCACGCCGGGCGCGACGGAGGCGCTGGGCGGGCGGCAGGCCCAGGTCGCCACTTCCGGCGCGTTCTGCCAGGTGACCACGCATCGGCCGATCCCGGGCACCCCGGACCGCGTCGAGCAGGCCGCGCTTTCCGTGGTCGGTGTCGACGGTGCGCCGGAGGACGCCACCTGCACGGCGGCACGGGAGGTCGCCGCCTCCGTGTTCCCGAAGCTCCCCTGAGCGTTTAGTCCTCTGGATGCGGTCCTTGCACGCGCAAGGACCGCATCCAGAGGACTAAACGCGGGCTAGCGCAGCCTCGGTAGCCGGAAAGAGCACATCGCCTCGTCCAAGGTCTCGAAGTCCAGCGGCGGATGCGGCAGCGGGGTGGCGCGGCCGGGTTCGGCGCGCAGGCCGTCCAGCAGCATCGCGAGGCACCGGCGCCACAGGTCCGGCTGGATACCGTGCGTGAACTCGATGACCGAGCCGAGCATCTGATGCAGGAGCGGTATGTCCGTCGGCACGAAATCGGCGCGGAGGGCACCGGCGGCCTGAGCCCGTTCGACGAGCTGTGTGATCAACGGCACCATGCGGGATTTCGCCTCGGCGACGCGCTCCTGGCCGAAGACGTTCGAGAGCATCACTTCGCGTAACCCGCGGTCACCGGCGTGCAGTTCGGCCGCGCGCCAGGTGAAGCTCGTGAAGCCTTCCCAGGGGTCTTCGGCGCGAAGCGCCTCTTCGGCGAGCTCGCGGATCGTCTCGAACTGGTCGACGAACATCGCCTCGACCAGGTGTTCCTTACTGGGGAAACGGCGATAGACGGTGCCGACGCCGACGCCGGCGTGATGCGCGACGTCGTCGAGCGTCGCTTCGAGCCCGCGCTCGCCGAAGACGGTGTGTGCCGCCGCGATGATGCGCTGCCGATTGAGTTCAGCGTCGCGCCGCAACGGCCGCGCCGGTGCGGCGGGAGCGAGGTCCCGAGCCATTCGTCCAGCTTAACAAACGAAGTAGAGGACAGTTCTCCACTTCTTGTGTACCTTGGGCGCCGAAAGGGGAGATACCTACTCCACATAGCTTCTTCGTCACTATCGGTGAGGAAACCGCCCGTATGCCTGACTCATCCACCGCTGTCGCCATGCCGCCGGGGGACGCGGCCGCGCAGCACACCAACCCGCACCACGCCAGGAGATGGCTGATCCTGGTGATGATCGGTCTCGCCCAGCTGATGGTGGTGCTCGACGCCACCGTCGTGAACATCGCGCTCCCGTCGGCGCAGCAGGACCTCGGCTTCTCGAACGACGCCCGCCAATGGGTCGTCACCGCCTACGCGCTCGCGTTCGGCAGCCTGCTCCTGCTGGGCGGGCGGCTCGCGGACCTCTTCGGCCGCAAACGCGCGTTCCTCGTCGGGCTCGCCGGCTTCGCCATCGTGTCCGCGATCGGTGGCGCCGCCGGCAGTATCGAAATGCTGCTCGTCGCCCGTGCGGCACAGGGTGTCTTCGGCGCGCTTCTCGCTCCGGCCGCCCTCTCGCTGCTGACCACGACCTTCACCGATCCGAAGGAGCGCGGTAAGGCGTTCGGTGTCTTCGGCGCCATCGGTGGTGGCGGCGCGGCGATCGGCCTGCTGCTCGGCGGCGTGCTGACCGAGTACCTCGACTGGCGCTGGTCGATGTACGTCAACATCATCTTCGCGGTGATCGCGTTCGCGGGTTCGTTCGTGCTGCTGAAGAACTCCGAGACCGACGGGCCGCGTCCGAAGCTCGACATCCCCGGCACGATCACCGCGTCGGCCGGCCTTTTCGCGCTCGTCTACGGTTTCGCGAACGCCGAGCGTGACTCGTGGTCCTCGATCTCGGTGTGGGGTTTCCTCGCCGCCGGAGTCGTGCTGCTGGCCGCTTTCGTGGCGATCCAGCAGCGGGCCGAACATCCGCTCCTGCCGCTGCGCGTGCTGCTCGACCGCGACCGCGGCGGCTCGTACCTCGCGATGTTCCTGCTCGCCATCGGGATGTTCTCGATCTTCCTGTTCCTCACCTTCTACATCCAGCTGAACCTCGGGTTCACGCCGGTGCAGAGCGGGGTCGCGTTCCTGCCGATGGTGGCCACCCTGATGGCCAGCGCGACGTCGGCGACGGCCGTGCTGCTGCCGAAGTTCGGCGCGAAACCGTTGGTGTCACTGGGAATGCTGATCGCCGGAGCGGGGCTGTTCTGGCTCTCGGCCATCGACACCACCAGCACGTACGCAAGCGGGGTGCTGTTCCCGCTGATGGTCATGGGCGTCGGCATCGGCCTCGCGATGGCGCCCGCGATGAGCGTCGCGACCTTCGGCGTCGACACGCACGACGCCGGTGTCGCGTCGGCCGCGGTCAACACCGCGCAGCAGGTCGGCGGCTCGATCGGGACCGCGCTGCTGAGCACGCTGGCCGGGAACGCGGCGACGTCGTTCATGGTCGGGAAGGTCGCTTCGCCGCAGCTCGCGGCCGAAGCGGCTGTCCACAGTTACACGACCGCTTTCGTGTGGGGTGGGTGGATCTTCGTCATCGGCGCGGTGATCTGCGGGCTGCTGCTGCGGTCCGGTGCCCCGGCGAAGGCGCCTGAAGGTGCTTCGGAGGCAACGCCGGTCGCCGTGCACATGTAGCTCGCGGGGTGGGGGGGGGGGGGGGGGGGGGGGGGGGGGGGGGGGGTGGCTGCACCCCCCCCCCCCCCCCCCCCCCCCCCCCCGCGGGACTGAGACCGCACCGCTTCGAAGACCTCGTCGTCCCACCGGTGCGTCCGGATCAGCCGGTACCGTTCGCACGCGACCCACAGATACGCCTCGGCGTCGGTGCGATCGCCGATCAGGTCCGCCTGCCGCAGCATCGCCACCACCGGCACGAACTCCTCGTCGAACCACCGCTGCGCCAGCGTCGCGCGATCCGAGTACGCGCCTTCGTCCTGCATCAGCCGGAAGCCCCACGCCTCCACGTGCTCGCCGAGCCGCGCGTAATCCCAAGGATCCGTGAACACCACCGAAGCCCGCGCGTGCCCCGAAAGCGGGACGCGTTCCAGGAACAGCCGCCGGTAGTCCTTCACGATCAGGTCGCCGCGATAGCGGATCCCGCTCGGGTCCAGTTTGGTCCGCACCTCGGTGACCATCGCCTCTATTGTGGACAGTCGCATCGCGTGCGCCACCGAAACGCGGTGGTGCCCGTCGATGATGAAATGCAGCTCACCGACGCGGTAGACCTCGATCGGCGGGATCGACTCGCCACGCCGGGTGGCGAGCGCCAGCCGTTCCCAGCGTTCGCGCACGCGCCCGGACGTCGGGCGGAAGCGGCGGTCGAAGTCGCGCCCGCGGTCGACGCTGCCGACGATCGAGTCGAGCCGGATCACCCGCGCCCCGATCTTCCGCTCGCCGAGATAGCCGAGCGCGTCGACCACCTCGTGGAACGGCAGCATGATGTTGACGTCGTCGGGCTCGCGGCGCAGCCAGTTCGCCAGCCGGGACAACACCTGACGCCGTCGCGCGCGGAGGAAGTCGTGCTCCGCGTCCGCACGGGGAAAACCGGTGTCCTTCATAAGAACTCCATGATCCGGTGCCCGACCACGTTGCGTACCGTGGTCCTGCCGACCACCCGGTCCGGCACGGGTTCACCGTGCGGGTGGATATGCCCGTGCAGCAACCATTTCGGCCGCAGCGACTCGATCGTGCGATGGAGACAGTCGAACCCGCGGTGCGGTGGATCCTCGCGGTCGCCGCAGTGCCGCGGCGGCGCGTGCGTGAGCAGGACGTCGACGTCCCGCCCGTCCCGCCAGCGACGGAACCGGGCCCGGCGCACCAACCTCCGGGCACGCCGCGCCTGCTGGCGTTGCGTCCACTGGTTGGGGCCGTCGTTGTAGCGGACCGAGCCGCCGAGCCCGGCGAAGCGGAGCCCGCCGACGTCGACGATCCGGCCGTCCGCGTTCACCCCGCCCGCCGGCCCGGGCCACACCGCCGGGAAACCGTCCTTCATGGACAGTCCGCCGTAGCGCGTGTAACCGGACAGGTCGGGGTCGTGGTTGCCGGGGACGAAAACGCACGGGACGTCGAGCGCGCCCGCCAGGAACTCGAGGTAGTCGTACGGCAGGTCGCCGGCGCCGATAACGAGGTCGGCCCGGTGGCCGAGGACGGCCGACGTCCACAACCGCTCTTCGACCTCGTCCGCGACCACCAGCGCTTTCATGCGCTCCAGGGTAATCCCGGAGACGCTACTTCGGGCCGTGCGCGAACGCGGGGTCCTTGGCGATGATCGCGATCACGATGCCCAGCCAGACGAGGCAGAAGGCCAGCGCCCAGAACTTGAGGTTGGTCAGGATCCTTGGCATGAGGGAACTCCAGAACTACCGAAAGGGGAAGAAAGGTCAGAGCCAGCGGTTCTTCCGGAATATTCGGTAGAGCAGGATGCAGACGCCGAAGATGACCGTCATCGCCACCGGGTAGCCGAAGCGCCAATGCAGTTCCGGCATGTAGTCGAAGTTCATCCCGTAGATGCCGGCCAGCGCCGTCGGGACCGCGATGATCGCCGCCCACGCGGTGATCTTGCGCATGTCGGTGTTCTGCTGGAGCGTGATCTTCGCCAGTGTGGCATCCACCAGGGTGGTCAGCAGCTCGTCGAAGTTCGCGACCCGTTCCGCCACGGTCGTCAAGTGGTCGGAGACGTCGCGGAAGTAGGACCGCACCTCGTCCGGGATCAGCCGCGTGTAGCCCTCCGCGAGCC
Source organism: Amycolatopsis sp. NPDC102389 (assembly GCF_044765885.1). Classification (NCBI taxonomy): domain Bacteria; kingdom Bacillati; phylum Actinomycetota; class Actinomycetes; order Pseudonocardiales; family Pseudonocardiaceae; genus Amycolatopsis; species Amycolatopsis sp. NPDC102389. Next base: position 59,283 of record NZ_JBIWKX010000034.1, on the reverse strand, counting down.
GCTGCAGCGGCGTCCCCAGCGGCATGACCGCGCGGCGCAGCTCCAGCACCTCGCGCTTCATGAAGTAGATCTGCTCGGCGCTCACCTTGGAGCGCGGCGCGAAGACGTGCGTCTCCATCTCGTCGATGTCCGACTCGATCGCCGTCGTGACGTCGAGGTAGTGGTCGACGACGTGGTCCGCGATCGCGTGCAGCACCGCGGACGGCCCGAGGTCGAGCCGCTCCGGATCCTGGTCGAGTTCGCGGCGCAGCCTCGCGAGCCCCGAGTGGTTCCCGTGCCGCACGGTGATCACGAAGTCGCGGCCGAGGAAGGCCATCAGCTCGCCGGTCTCGACGATCTCGTTCGCCGTCGCGGGCGACTCGTGCTCTACGTACCGGACGGTCTTCAGCACCATGAACAGCGTGTCGTCGTAGCGCTCCAGCTTGGGCCGCTGGTGTGCTTCGAGCGCGTCTTCGACGGCCAGTTCGTGCAGGCCGAAGGTGTCCGCGATGCCCTGGATCTGGACCGCGTCGGGCTCGTGCAGGCCGATCCAGACGAACCCGGCGTGCCGCTTGCGCACCTCTTTGATGGCCTCGGCGTGCGTCCAGCGGCCGGGCAGGCGCTTGCCCTCCACGTACACCGCGCAGTCGACGACGTACGCCGAAAGGGGGACGGGCAGCGGGCGTGCGGGGACGCTCTTGGCGCGGCCGTTGCTCCGGCCGCGAAGGCCGCCGAGCGAGGGAATGGCAGGCATGGGATCTCCTGGGCAGACGTCGTGCGTTGGTGCGCGAAGACGACGGGCCAAGCGGTCGGGGGGCCGCTCGGCTAGGCCAGCGTTCCCGGTTTCGTCAGCCCTGCCAGGTGGGGATCCGGCGAGATGTGAAGGCGGAAACGCTGCGACTACTAGGAAGCGGACTATCGCCACTGGACATCGGGTTCCTCACCTCCTTCGGCTCGGCGGACGGTTACGCAGTGGTGTGGGTCGCGTTGACGACCCGACACCAATGGTCGAGGGTACTCCTCAACACGATGGCCTGTCGTTCCAGGCTCACGCCGCGTTACTCGTGCAGGAGGAATGGGTGCAGTTCGGTCGCTATTACGAAGAGTTCGAGGTCGGTGCGGTCTACAAGCACTGGCCGGGCAAAACGGTCACCGAGTACGACGACCACCTGTTCTGCCTCATCACCATGAACCACCATCCGCTGCACCTCGACGCGCATTACGCCGAGGAGACCACCGACTTCGGCAAGAACGTCGTGGTCGGCAACTACATCTACTCGCTGTTGCTGGGGATGTCGGTGCCGGACGTGTCCGGCAAGGCGATCGCCAACCTCGAGGTCGAATCGCTCAAACACGTGAAGCCGACCTTCCACGGTGACACGATCTACGGCGAGACCGAAGTGCTCGACAAGACGCCGTCGAAGTCGAAGGACGACCGGGGTGTCGTCTACGTCGAGACCCGCGGCTACAAACAGGACGGCACGATCGTTTGTGTGTTCCGTCGCAAGGTGATGGTGCCGAAGCGGTCTTACGGTGACACCAGGGGCGGTGAACAGCCCGGCCGTCCCGTTCCGCACGAATAATGGGTGTCACGAACGGGAAAAGGGAGCGCGTCGATGCCCATCGGGCTGGATGAGATCAAGAGCCGCCTGCGGAAGTTCGCGACGGTCGAGGCGGCCGGTGTTTCGCCGCTGTACGAGCACCTGTCGGCGAAGGCGTCCGAGGACGACGACGTCGCCGGGTTGCTGACCGACGCCCGCGGCGGTGAAGCACGCGGGACGCTGCTCATGGCGACGGCGCACCGCCTCATCCAGGCCGACCCCATCCACCCGCTTTCGCGGTACTACCCGTCGGTCGGCGGTTTCGACGGCGTGGACTCGGAGACGTGGCCGTTGTTCCGCTCGTTCCTGCTGGAACGGGCGGACAAGGCGCGCGCGATCATCTCGTCGCGGTACACGCAGACCAACGAGGTCCGCCGCGCCGCGCTGCTCTACCCCGCGGTGACGGCGGCGGCGAAGGAGGCGGGCGGCAAGATCGCGCTGCTCGAGGTCGGCTGTAGCGCCGGGCTGCTCCTCGGCCTGGACAAGTACGCCTACCGCTACCAGTGCGACGGCGGCGAGCAGCTCACCGCCGGGCCCGCGAAGACCGCGGTCGGCCTGCACTGCGCGCTGGACCTCGCGCCCGGCGCCGTCACGCCGAAGGTGCCGAAGAAGCTGACGATCACCGCCCGCGCCGGCCTCGACCGCGCCCCGGTGGACCTGGCCGACGAAGACGAACTGGCCTGGCTCGAAGCCTGCGTCTGGGCCGACCAGCCGGACCGGATCCGGCTCCTGCGCACGGCCGCGGCGGCGCAGGGCAAGCAGCGGCCGGAGCTGATCGCCGGCGACGCAGTCGACGATCTCGCCTCGGCGGCCGCCACCCTGCCCGCCGACGCGCCTCTCGTCGTGCTGACGAGCCACGTGCTGGCGTATCTGGGGGAGCGGCGGGCGGACTTCATCGAGGCGTTGCGGCAGCTCGCCGCGGACCGGCCGCTGTGGTGGGTCAGCGAGGAGTTCTACGCCGCCGCGCTGGAGTCGCTGGTGCCCGGCAGGACCGAGCTGGCCGAACCGGTGGACCAGGCCGTGCTCGGGCTCGTCCGCTGGGACTCCGGCGTCCCGGACGTGCGAGCGCTGGCCAGGACGGCCCCGCACGGGCAACGGATGACCTGGCTGCCGGTTTAGCCTCACGCGGGTCGTGGGTGGGGGGGGGGGGGGGGGGGGCGGCCCCCCCCCCCCCCCCCCCCCCCCCCCCCCCCACCACCTGCACCGAGAGCCCGCCGGAGATGACGGGAAAGCATCGGTGAGGATAATTTTCACCTCTTGAGCCGCTTTATCGCCGCGGCTTTCGCCGAATCGGGCACAGCGGGTGTCGAGCGGCCCGTGTCTACCCGGTCGGCAGCACCTTCCAGTCGCGGAGAGTGACGAACAGGAGCTCGGCCAAGCGGCCGCCTTTGTCGAGTTCGATCAACGTTTCGGCGTCGATCCACCGGGCGTCGGTCGCGTCGTCCCCGGCACGGAGAGTGCCGCCGGTGACCGTGCAGGCGTAGTCGTGGATGTCGTACGGGCCGCGGCGGGCGCTGCCGACGTGTGTGCCCGGTATCACGTCGAGCCCGGTCTCCTCCCGCATCTCGCGAATGACGGCCGCTTCGTCCGTTTCGCCTGGTTCAACACGTCCGCCGGGGACGGACCACAGTCCACGTCCGGGTTCATTCGCCCGTCGGATCAGCAGAATCCGGCCGAGTTCGTCGTGGACGATGCCGCCAACACAGCGGACGGTGCCGTCCGAAACGGTGTTCATTCCCGAATGGTAGACGCGGGCTTCCTGACAATGACTGTCCTGTACACGGAGAGTAGCCGTACGGTACACTTCCCCCTGCCGGCTGACCCAAGCGCGGGACTTCTCTCCCGCGCCGGTGGAAGGTGCGGTACAAAATGAATGTCAGTATCCGCAGTCAGTCACCGTAAGAGACAGGATTGATCGCTGTGAACGCGAAAAAGCTCCTCACTTTCGCAGGAATCGCGTTGGTGCTGTTCTTCGTGATCGCGCAGCCAGGTCAGGCCGCGGGCCTCGTGGGAAACATCATCGGCTTCCTGCGTGACTCGGCCGAATCGGTGATCACCTTCGTCAGCAACGTCTTCAGCTAGCGGGGGAGCGGATACTCTATCGGTATGTTCGCCCCACGCGATCCAGACGAGTATCTCCTCGACACCGAGCGGCGGGTCATCAGGATCCGCCGTCACTGGGCGGTGCTGCTGTGGGACACCTTCGAGGCGGTGGCCTTGCTGGCCATCTGCGTCCTGGTGTCGTACCTGCTGCCGCCCGCCGCGTGGGTCATCCAGAACATTCTCTGGTATGCCGCGTTGCTCGTCATCCTGCGCTTCGCGTACGTGGTGATGGAGTGGTGGGTCGAGCGACTGGTCGTCACGGACAAACGTTTCGTGATGACGACCGGCGTCTACACCACCAAGGTGCTGATGATGCCGATCACCAAGGTCACCGACCTCACCTACGAACGTTCGGCGTGGGGCCGGATGATGGGGTACGGGACCATGGTGGTCGAGTCCGCCGGTCAGATCCAGGCGCTGAACCGCATCGACTACCTGCCGAAGCCGGAAGAGTTCTACGACACGATTTCCGAGCTCGTCTTCGGCGACAAGCAGAAGCAGGCCGAGCGCTTTTCGATGATCAAGGCGCAGCGTGCGGCACGCGGCAAGAAGAAGGTCGGTTAGCGCAGGTCCCGCCTCGGCGGTGACCCAGGTCGTTCGATCTTTGGAGTCGCGCGCCTTTCGGCCGCCAGGCCTCAGGGGCGCGATGGCAGGGCGCCTTCACCGCGATGGCGACGCAGGGCACTTTGGCGCGCCCTGGCAGCGCGGCCCTGATCAGCGCGATAGACAATGCAGTCGATGCGCATCGACCTGCACGCCCACTCCACCGCCTCCGACGGCACCGACAGCCCTGCCGGGCTGGTCGCCGCTGCCGCGAAGGCGGGCCTCGACGTAGTCGCGATCACCGATCACGACACCACGGCCGGCTGGGCCCCGGCCGCCGAGGCACTTCCGCCAGGGCTCACCCTGGTGCCCGGCGCGGAGCTGTCCACGATCTCCATCGACCCGGTGACCGGGCGGCACATCAGCGTCCACCTGCTCGCGTACCTCTTCGATCCGGCGTCGCCGGCGGTCGTCGCCGAGCAGACCCGGCTGCGGTCGGAGCGGCGGTGGCGGCTGCGGGTGATGGCCGAACGGATGGCCGCAGACGGTCTCCCGGTGGATCCCGACGAGGTCATGGGGCTGCTGCCCGAGGACGGTTCAGCCGGACGGCCGCATCTCGCGCAGGCACTGGTGCGCGCCGGTGTCGTCTCGTCGGTGAACGAGGCGTTCGGGACCTACCTCGGCAACGGCAGCGGGTACTTCGTGGCGCGGCAGGACACGCTCGTGGAAGACGCGATCGACATGATCGCGGAGGCGGGCGGGGTCACCGTCATCGCGCATCCTTTCGCCTACACGCGCGGCGCGACCATCACCGTCGACGTGCTCGCCGGACTGGCGGAGCACGGGCTCACCGGCGTCGAGGTCGACCACCCGAACCACGACGAGGAGACCCGCGTCCGGCTGCACGGGCTGGCGGGTGAGCTGGGGCTCGTGCGCACCGGGTCGAGCGACTACCACGGCACGAACAAGACCATCGACCTCGGCGACGAGACCACCGATCCGCTCGCGCTCGAAGAACTCGTCGCGCGTTCCACCGGCCATCAGGTCGTGACGCGGTGACGATCACGGACTTCTTCGACGCGCGCCTGTTCATGAGCGCGACGATCACGCTGATCGTCATCATGGACCCGCCCGGCACGGTGCCGGTGTTCCTGAGCCTGACCGGCCGCAAGCCGGTGGCGTTCCGCGCCAAGGCCGCGCGGCAGGCGGTACTGGTGTCGTTGCTGGTGATCTCGCTGTTCGCCGTGGCGGGACAGGCGATCCTGTCCTACCTCGGCATCGGGATCCCGGCGTTGCAGGGCGCGGGCGGGCTGTTGCTGCTGCTCATCGCGCTGCAGCTGCTGACCGGCAAGACCGGCGGCGAGGCCGAGGCGGCGGGCGACGACGTCAACGTCGCCCTCGTACCGCTCGGGACGCCGCTGCTCGCCGGCCCGGGCGCGATCGCCGCGACCATCGTCTTCGTGCGGCAGGCCGATGGGCACGTCGGCGCGTACGTCGCACTCGCGCTTTCGATCGTGACGGTGCACTTCGTGCTGTACCTGTGCATGCGGTACTCGGGTGTGGTCATCCGGCTGATCAAGGAAAGCGGGATCACGCTGCTGGCGAAGATCGCCGGTCTGCTGCTGGCCGCGATCGCGGTCGAGCTGGTGGCGAACTCGGTGAAGGGCTTCATCGCGGGCACCTGACCGGTGGTAGCAAAGGTCCCTTGCTCCCTTCCGGCTTCGCAGGCGTGCCGTGAAGGCCTCCTTCACTACCTTCAGGGTAGGGAAGGAGGCCTTCACGGACTCTGGGTCCCTCAAGGCGACCTTCACGGACCGCCGCCCTGCCGCGGGTGGTAGCAAAGGTCCCTTGCTCCCTTCCTGGGGATCCCCTCGAAAAGTGTCGGTGGGGGTGCGTAGCGTTGCGGGCGGGGTGATCCGATGGAGCAGATTGGTTTCGACTTCGGCGTCGAAGCGCCGCGCAAGCTGACGAAGGTCTCGCCCGCGCGCCTCGCGACGTTCGAAGATTGCCCGCGCCGCTACCGCATGTCGTATCTGGACCGCCCGTCCCCGGTACGCGCCGGCGCGTGGGCGCACAGCACGCTGGGTGCGGTGGTGCACAACGCTTTGCGGGCGTTGTTCGACCTGCCGGTGGTCAAACGCGTGCCGCAGCGGGCGATGGCGCTCGTCGCCGAACACTGGAAGGACGCCGGGTTCGAGGACGCCGATCAGGCCGCCCGGTACCGGGCAAGGGCCAAGGGCTGGGTCGCGGAGTACGTCGAGCACAACGACGTCAGCGTCGATCCGGTCGGGCTGGAGCGCTGGGTTTCGGCGCCGGTCACGCTCGAGCCGGGCAGCGGGCCCAGCCTCATCATCGAGGGCCGCGCCGACCGGATCGACCAGCGTGGCCGGGAGTTGGTGATCATCGACTACAAGACCGGCCGCCGTGAGCCGGACGAGTACGAGGCGCGCTCGTCGCAGGCGTTGGCGCTGTACGCGGTCGCGGCCGCCAGGACGCTGCGGACGCCGTGCTACCAGGTCGAGCTGCACCATGTGCCCACCGGGACGATCGCGGCCGCCGAGCACACCGAGGAGAGCCTCAAAAGGCATCTCCAACGCGCCGACGAGACCGCCGGGGACCTGCGGCTGGCAACGGATACCCTGGACGCCGGCGGCGACGAGGACGTGCTGTTCCCCGCGCGCCCGGGCCGCCGTTGCTCATGGTGCGACTTCCGGCCCAGTTGCGCGGCGGGCCAGGAGGCCGGGCCCGCGGCTCAGCCGTGGGAGTTGCTGGCGCCCTAGATTCCCGAGACCCGACGATTGGACAGGCGAGGACGTGTCGTCACCGGACACCGAGGAGCTCGCGATCACCCCACCGCCCGCGGACGAGCCCACGACGCGCGAAAGCGGCCGGTTCTGGCGTGGGCTGACCGGATCGCTCGCCGCCGGGATGGTCGTGCTCGCGGTGTGCGTTCTCGCGATCGGCGGGATCTGTCTGCTCACCGGTGCGCTCGGGCCGGGGCCGCTGATGCTGATCGGTCATCCGGTGGCGGCGGTCGTCGCCTTGCTGGCACAACGGGTCGCCGATACGCGAAATGGCCGCGTGGCGGGCTTCGCGGGTCTCGGTGTCGTGGTGAGCGTGACGGCCGCGCTGAGCCTGTTCTGGTGGAGCTGACCGCGGCAGGAAAGTGCCACTTCGACCGAAAATCCCTTCTGTCCCTGCGAAACTGTGACTCACCGAGCACGTCGTAGATGAACGCGCTGCCCCGCAGCGAGGACGAAGGGCACCGTCGATGACCTATCCACCCCAGCCAGGACAGCCCGACCACGGCCAAGGCGGTCAGCAGTATCCGGGAGAGCAGTATCCGGGACAGCAGCAGCAATACCCGGCGCAGCAACCCCAGCAGGGCGGCGGTTACGACCAGAGCGGCGCGTATCCGCAGCAGCAGTACCCCGGCTACGGCCAGCAGCCCTATGGTCAGCACCAGCAATACCCCCAGGGCTTCGGCGGGCCGCCCGCGCCGCCGAAGAACAACAAGACCGGCCTGATCGTGGGTATCGCCGCCGCGGCCGTGGTGGTGGTGACGCTGGGCATCACCGGATTCGTCGCTCCCGGGTTCTTCCTGGGCGACGACAAGGCCGACAAGGCGGCGGGCCCCGAGGGCACCGCGCAGGCGATCGTCGACGGCATCAACGCCCACGACCGGGCCGCGTTGACGGCGCTCAAGTGCAGCAACGCGGAGAGGGACGTCGAGCAGTCCATCGAGCGGGTCACCGACGTTTCGAGCGCCACGCTCGACGGGGTCACGAAGGTCTCCGAAACCGAGTACACGGTGACGGTCACGGTGAACGTCGAAGGGCGATCCCGGACCGGCTCCGGCACGCTCGCCTCCGAGGCCGGCAAATGGTGCTGGCAGGAAATCGGACGGCTTCGCAGCAAGACCTCGACGACCACGCGATGAGGGGCGAGCGGTAGCAAGGGACCTTTGCTGCCGCCTGCCGGTCACTTGAGGGCGACGACGGTGGGGCCGCGCTGCTCCAGCAGCACCGGCCCGACCGAGGAAAGCAGCACCGGGCCGGTGTAGCCGCGCCTGTCGACGCCGACGGTGCGGATGGTGGCGCCGGTCGTCTCGTCGAGCACGGCCAGCCCGCCCTGGATGGGCACGACCAGCTGTTCCCCGAAGGTCACGCCCGGACCGGTGGAGTTGTTCAGCGTCCAACGCGGCGTGAGGTCGTCCCGTGAGAACGCCATGGTCTTCGAGCCGGTGAACCAGTAGACGCCCTGCGCGGTCCACGAGGTCGTCATGACGCCGCCCACCGGATCCTGCGTGATGTCCGCTTCGGACGCGTCGAGCGGGTATGCCGACTTCTGCAGGCCGTCGCCGCCGTAGATGACCAGCAGTTTCTGTTCGGGCAGCACGATCAGCGCGAGATCGCCGGACATCGCGACGACCTTCGCGTTCTTGCCGGCGAGAACGGTGCTGTACTCGACTTTCGGGTCGTCGGCCTCGTCGTTGGTCGCGCGGAAGACGGTGAAGCGGTCGGCAGGGTCGCCGGGGCAGCGTTCGATCACGCCGATCTTGCCCGCCGCGGCGGCCACCGTCCCGTAGGTGCAGCCAGTCCTCGGCTGCTTGCCCGGGTTCACGATGGCGGGGACCTGGCCGTACTCCATGCTCTTGACCAGGTCGTCGCGCCAGGTGTTCAGCAGTTTCTTGCCGGTCGTGGTGACATGCGACCCGTCGACGACCAGCCTCGTGCCGAGCTCGGCGTCGCCGTTGCGTTGCGCCGTCCGGCGTCCGGTGCCCGCGTCGAGCTGGGTGACCTCGCTGCAGTTGGTGTCCTTGCGGTACACCGCGTCCACCTTGATCCCGGCGAGCGCGACGGTGCACAGTTCGAGATCGCGCGAGTAGCGCCAGCGGATTTCGCCGGTGTTCGGATCCCGGCCGAGTACTTCGCCCTTGTCGGCGGTGACGACGCTGTTGGCTTCGCCGATCGGGACGGGCGTCGACGAGCTCGGCGCCTGCCACAGTTCGCTCAAGGAGCCGGGAACCTGCGCGGGCGCGGGCGGGAGCCCCGGCGGCAGAGTGGTGGCGACCTGTGCGACCGTCGCCGCGTTGTCGCTGGTCACGCCGATGACGACGCCGGTGACCGCGACGACCACCACGATCGCCGCGGCGAGCACCCGATCCCGTTTGCGATTCCACGGCGAGCGCCGGGCGCGTTTCCCGCCCAGCGGCGGCTCGGTGGCCACCGGCTGAGCGGGTTCGGCGTCCAGCACGTCTTCGGTGCCGATCGCGTTTTCAGCCGTCTCCGGCTCGCTGCCGTCCGGCTGCTCGGGATCGGCGGGCACGGGCCGCGCCGGTTCGTTGTCCGGCGCGGCGTCCCAGCGTTCGCTCACGTGCCCCTAGCTCCCCATGTCCGCAGTATGAAAGCTCAGTCTGCCGACGCAGGTGTATCAGAAGTCGCCGACGGACGGCGACGGCGGCGTCGGCGAGCCGGACGCTCGGCGCTGTCGCCGGACTCCTTTTCGACCGCCGGGCCGCTGACCTCCGGGCTCGGCTTCGCGGCACCGCGGCTGCGGCGACGGGTCCGCGTGCGGCCCTCCGCCGATGCGTCGCCCTCGGTGCCTTCCGCCGAAGCCGCGGCGGCGTCCGCCGCCTCGATCTTGGCGGCCGCGTCGGCGCCACCGCGAGTCCGCTTGCGCGGTGCGCGATTCCGCTTGCGAGGAGCCTCTTCGTCCTTGTCCTTCGAGGCCGGACCGTGGCCACGGCCCCGGCGCTTGCCGCCGAGATCCTCTTCGACCTCGGCCGAAAGGCCCGCGCGGGTCCGCTTGGACAGCGGCAGGCGGCCGGTGGTCCCCTCGGGGATGCCCAGGTCGCTGAACAGGTGCTTCGACGACGAATACGTCTCGGCGGGCTCGGGCATGTCGAGCCCGAGGATGTCCGAGATCATCTTCCAGCGCGGCTCCTCGTCCCAATCGACGAGGGTGATCGCGACACCGGTGCGCCCGGCGCGGCCGGTGCGGCCGATGCGGTGGACGTAGGTCTTCTCGTCCTCCGGCGTCTGGTAGTTGATCACGTGCGTGACGTCGTCGATGTCGATACCGCGGGCGGCGACGTCGGTGGCGACCAGCACGTCGACCTTGCCGGAGCGGAACGCGCGCAGCGCCTGCTCGCGGGCGCCCTGGCCAAGGTCACCGTGTACGGCGGCGGCCGCGAAACCGCGCTCGACGAGCTCGTCGGCGACCTTCTGCGCGGTGCGCTTGGTGCGGGTGAAGATCATCGTCAGGCCGCGGCCTTCGGCCTGCAGCGCGCGGGCGATCAGCTCGGGCTTGTCCATCGAGTGCGCCCGGTAGACGAACTGGGTGGTGCGCTCGTGGATCGCGCCGGCGTCGTTCTCCTCGGCGCGGATATGCGTCGGCTGGGTCAGGAACGTGCGGGCCAGCGTGATGATCGGGCCCGGCATGGTCGCCGAGAACAGCATCGTCTGGCGCTTGTCCGGGACCATCCGCAGGATGCGCTCGATGTCGGGCAGGAAGCCCAGGTCGAGCATCTCGTCGGCCTCGTCCAGCACCAGACCGCGGACCTTGCCCAGGACCAGGTGCTTCTGCTCGGCCAGGTCCAGCAGGCGGCCGGGGGTGCCGATGACGACGTCGACGCCGTTGCGGAGCGCCGCGATCTGCGGCTCGTACGGGCGGCCACCGTAGATGGCCAGCGTGCGGATGCCGAGGTGCTTGCCGGCCCCCTTGAGGTCGTTCGCGACCTGGATGCACAGCTCACGGGTCGGGACGACGACCAGCACCTGCGGGGTGCCGTCGCCGGGGACCTCGACCCGGTGCAGCAGCGGGACGCCGAAACCCAGCGTCTTGCCCATACCGGTGCGGGCCTGGCCGATCAGGTCGTCGCCGGCCATGGCCAGCGGCAGCGTCAGCGCCTGGATGGCGAAGGTGCGCTCGATCCCGGCCTCACCCAGCGCCTTCACGATCTCCGGCTTGACGCCGAAGGATGCGAAGGTGGGGGATTCGGGTTCCACCGGTGCGCCCGCCTGAAGCGGGTGCGACGTGTCCAACGCCGCCGGGCCTGTCTCGCTGTGCTCCAGCGCGACGGCCTCCGGCAGACCGGTGGTGACGTGCTCTTCGGTTGTGGATTCGTTCGTGGTCAGGGTGCTCGCCTCTCTCGTGACCAGCGCGCACTGCCCTGGTCACCGATCGACACTCGACCACGAAAATTCGCTCGGCTCCGCGCTACTGGCGCTGAAGCGGCCCTTCGTGGGAATGCCGCAGGATGGCGTGCACGCACATCATTCTTGTGCTGACCGGGGCCACACCGGCTGTCCTTCAGCCGCAGCGGCGTTCCGGTCCGGACGGAAGATCCGTCGTTTCCGTCGGCCAGTCTACCTGATCTGCGGTTTTCGCATAGCCCCCGCCGCGCCGGGGAGGGTGGGATCGGTCTCTTCCCGTCCGGGCGGGTGTGTTCGGCGATACCCTTTCCGCCGTGACGGAGGCAAAGCAGATCAGTGAGGGCGTAGTCGATTTGCTCGGCGTACTCGCCTATGGGGAATTGTCCGCATTCGATCGCATGGCCGAGGACGCGCGCACCGCGCCGACGCTGCCGGGCCGGGCCGCGCTGGCGTCCATGGCGGCCGCCGAGATCGGGCACTACGACCTGCTCACCAAGCATCTCGCGGGGCACGGCGTCGCGATCGAGGACGCGATGCGCCCGTTCGTCGGGCACATCGACGCCTGGCACGCCTCCACGGCGCCGCGTTCCTGGCTCGAGTCCCTGGTGAAGGCCTACGTCGGTGACGGCCTCGCGGCGGACCTCTACCGCGAGATGGCCAGCTGGCTGGACCCGGAGACCAAGGATCTGGTGCTCACCGTGCTCGCCGACACGGGGCATTCCGCGTTCGCCGAACGCGAAGTCGCGGCCGGTATCGAGGCCGACCCGAAGGCGCGGGACAAGCTCGCGCTGTGGGGCCGTCGTCTGCTGGGTGAGGCGTTGACGCAGGCCCAGTACGTCGTCGCGGAGCGGGACGGGCTCGCCGAGCTGATCGTCGAGGGCTCTGGCGACCTTTCGGGAATCGCCGCGCTGTTCCGCCGGTTGCAGCAGGGGCACACCAAGCGCATGCAGGTGCTGGGGCTCGGCTGAGGTCACTTCGGCTAGCCTTGGCGCACCAGTAATTTTCGAACTTTCAAGCGGAGGTCCCACGTGGAGGTCAAGATCGGCATCAAGGACACGCCGCGGGAGCTCGTGGTGTCCAGCAGCCAGTCGCCCGACGAGGTCGAGGAACTGGTCGCGAACGCCTTGAGGGCCGGCGACGGGATCTTCCGCCTCGACGACGAAAAGGGCCGTAAGTACATCGTGCCCACCGACCGGATCGCCTACGTCGAGATCGCGCCGTCGGACGTTCGCAAGGTCGGCTTCGCTGTTGGTGGCTAACCCGATCGGGTTGTAGTCGGATGTCACAGTGGCGTCACCGCCGCGTCTCAGCCAGCTCTCAGATTTGATCGTCACGCTAAGGCGGGGACGGCAGGGGGCTAGCCGAGAAATGAGGTGGACGGCGTCACTGTGATGGACCGCGCGCTGGTCGACGGCGTGCGCACAGTTCCCGAACAAGGCAAACGGGTCGCGGGGCGGCTGACCGGCATCGACGTCGCCCGCGGCTTGGCCGTACTCGGCATGTACGCGGTGCATGTCGGCCCCGATCCGGCCAAAGGCGGGTTCGGGGTGCTGTTCAAACCGTTCGAAGGCCACTCCGCCGCGCTGTTCGCGGTGCTGGCCGGAGTCTCGATCGCGTTGATGTCCGGCGGACGCCGTCCCAAAGAGGGCCGCGACCGGACCCGCGTCGCACTCAAACTGGCGACCCGCGCCCCGCTCCTGGTGGTGCTGGGGCTGTGGCTGACCAGCCTCGAAACCGGCTACATGGTGATCCTGGCCTACTACGGGGCTTGTTTCCTCTTCGCGATCCCGTGGTTGCGCGCGGGCGCGAAGACACTCGCGATCGCTGCCGTCGCCGTCGCCGTGGCGGGCCCGCTGCTCTCACATCTGATCCGGGCGCAACTACTGCCCCGTGACCTGCTCTTCTTCGCGCCGGACCTGACCGCGGACGACGTCACCACGACCGGGCTGCTGAAGGCCGCGACCGTTCTCGTCCTGACCGGCACCTTCCCCGCGTTGACGCTGATGGCGTACGTGTTCGCCGGGATGTCGATCGGGCGGATGGACCTGACGTCGCGCGGCGTGTGCCGCCGGCTGTTCTTCGGCGGGTCTGCGCTCGCGGTGGGCGGATACTTCGTGTCGTGGCTCGCGACCGGGCCGCTCGGTGGCATGCAGGCCGTCTACCGCTCGCTGGAACCGGCCGCCGCGCAGATGGGGATGACGCCGCCGGAATTCTTCCGGCTCCACCAGACCTGGATCCACGGCACGCCGCCGACCACGAGCTGGGCTTGGGAACTGCTGCCGACGGGGACCTCGTACACGCCGTTCGACCTGCTGATCTCGATCGGGATCGCGGCGGCGGTGATCGGCGGCTGTCAGCTGCTGATGCCGAAGTTCGAACGCGTGCTGCGGCCGCTTTCGGATCTGGGCGGGCGGGTGCTGAGCGCGTACGTGCTGCATTTCGTGGCGATCGCGCTGCTGTGGGACGAGAGCGACGGCGACGCGATCTTCAGCGTGCTGCACTTCGTCGAGTTCTCGGTGGTGGCGCTGACCGCCGCGGTGCTGTGGCGGAAATTCGTCGGGCGCGGGCCGCTGGAATGGGCGATGAACAAGCTGTCGAGCTGGCCGAAGTACGTGGTGCCGCGCACTCGGGTGCCCGCGCAACGGCGGGGCTGAAGGGGACTTTCCCCTCGTCTGACGCGGCGAAGGGCGCTTTCCCTGCATGAGATGCGGGGAAAGCGCCCTTCAGCCGCTGGGGTCAGGCGTTGAGTTCGTTCAGTTCTTCCAGTGAGGTCGGCACGTGGAAGGGCGGCGTGCTGGTGCCCATGATGCGGTAGCGGTCCCACGGGTCCGGGTCGGAGAGTTCACCCTTCGCGCTGTACTCGCCCGCGCGGATCTCGACGGCGGTCTTCTTGCCGCCGGCGGCCGCGGACACCTGCTCGTTGGTGGCCACGCGGCCGTACCAGCGGTAGTACCCGTCGATGGGCTGGAAGTAGCCCCGCAGGTCGACCGTGGTCGCGATCTCGGTCCCGTCGATCACGAGGACCGCTTCGCCGGCGTAACCGTCTTCGTCGTGCTCGCTCATTGCGCCTCCGATTCCTTCCGCATCTGGACGACCTTGTTCTCTTCGAGCGGCAGGTTCGGGTCGATGACGATGCCCTGCTGCCGGGAGAGGCCGTCGATCGCGGCCCAGATGATCTGCGTCAGGTACTCGACGACGCTGTCGCGGCCCATCGAGCGCCGGTCCAGCCACCATTCGCCGGTGCTCTGCACCATGCCGACGATGCCGTGCGCCCACGGTTCGGCGGCGCCGGAGTCCATGTTGAACATCCGCATGTAGTCGCCGAGCAGTGCGGTCAGCGCGGTGGCGATCAGTTCCTTGTCCTCGGCGACGACGTCGGCTTTGACGACCGCCTTCTCCTGCAGGCCGCCGCGCGCGAGCAGGCGGTACAGGTTGGGGTGCTCCTCGATGACGCTGAAGAAGGAATCGAGTGCCATCCGGATCCGGGGGACCGGGGCCAGCTCGGAGTTGATGGCCGGGATCAACCGCTGGAAGAGGATCTCCGTGCCGCGCTGCCCGAGCGCGACGTACAGATCGGCCTTGTCGTCGAAGTGCCTGTACAGCACGGGTTTCGTGACGCCCGCTTCGGCGGCGACGTCCTCCATGCCGAGGTCCGGGCCGTGCGTGTCGAGCGCGCGCAGGGCGGCCTCGACGAACTCCGCGCGGCGCGCGATCCGGTGTTTGCGCCAGCGGTCGCGGCGGGCATCACCCGTGTCGGCCTCACCCGCCGTGGGGTGCTTGCTCGACTGCTTGCTGTTGCGCTTGACACGTTCGATCACCCAAGTCATGCTACCAGAGGTAACTGTTACCACGAGTTACAGATAGGGGTGTGTCGGCAATGACGCGGGCGCTGAAGGAAACAGACCGGGAGAAGACGGCCGAGCGGCTGCTCAAGTCCTCCGCGAACAAGTTCTATGACCCCGACGTCGACATCGACTGGAACGCCCCACTGGTGGACGGGAAGCACTACATCCCGGCACACCGTTCTTCGCTCTACGGCACGAAGTTGTGGGACTCGCTGTCCGAAGAACAGCGCATCGAACTCGGCAAGCACGAGGTCGCGAGCGTCGCCACGACGGGGCTGTGGTTCGAAATCCTCCTGATGCAGATGCTGCTCAAGGAGGTCTACGAAGAGGACCCGACCAGCTCGCACGCCCAGTACGCGTTGACCGAGATCGCGGACGAATGCCGTCACTCGACGATGTTCGCGCGGATGGCTTCGCGGATCGGCTGCCCGAACTACGGGCCGGTGCCTTGGTTGCGGCGGCTGGCGAAACTGATGCCGACGATCAGCTACGGCCCCGCGCGCTACGGCGCGATCCTCGTCGCCGAAGAGGTTCTCGACCGGCTTCAGCGCGAGCAGATGAACGACCCGGACATCCAGCCGCTGGTGCGCATGGTCAACCGGATCCACGTGCTCGAAGAGGCCCGGCACGTCACCTTCGCCCGCGAAGAGGTGACTCGCGGGATGGCGAAACTGTCGAAGAAGGAAATCCTCTACCAGCAGTTCATCATCGCGCTCATTTCGTATTTCGTGACGCGGGCCTTCATCAACCCGAACGTCTACAAGGCCGTCGGCATCCGTCCGCGTGACGGCGTCGAGGCCGCGCTGAACAACCCCAACTGGCGCGAGAGCATCCAGTGGGCAGGCGAGAAGATCATGCCGTTCCTGCAGGAATCCGGGCTGGTCGGCAAACCGGGCATGTACTTCTGGCGCAAGTCCTTCCTGCTGCCGGGGAAGCGATGAGGAGCGTCAAGCAGCGCGACGCCGTCTCGTGGGACCCGTCGCGGGAACATCGGTTCGTGACCGGCGACGGCACCGCCCTGCACGTCGAGGCGAGCGGGCCCGCGGACTCCGAGCTCACGCTGGTGCTCGTGCACGGCTGGACGCAGGATCACCGCACCTGGGACGGCGTGGTGTCGCGGCTCGGCGACTCCGTCCGGACTCTGCGCTACGACCTGCGCGGCCACGGTGGTTCCGCGCCGGCGAAACCGGGGACGGCCACGATCGCGACCCTCGCCGACGACCTCGCCGAGCTGATCCGGGAGCGTGTCCCGAACGGGCCGATCGTGCTCGCCGGGCACTCCATGGGCGGCATGACGATCATGGAACTTTCCCGCAGGCATCCCGATCTCGTGGCCCGGCGCGTCGCAGGGGTCGCGTTCGTCGCCACGTCGTCCGGTGAGATGGACCGGATCACCCTCGGCCTGCCGGGGATCGCGGGCAGCGGCGCGGCGAGGTTCGAACGGAGGCTCGCGAAGCTGCTCGCGAAGAACCGCCGGGATGCCTTGCCGCTGCCGTTGTCGGTGGTGCGACCGGGCGCGCGGCTGCTCGTCTTCGGACGTCGGCCCGCGCGGGCCGACGTGGACTCGGTCGCCGAGCAGTTGCTGTGCGCCCATCCGGCGAGTGTCGCGGGATTCCAGGACGCGATTTCGCGGCACGACTGCCGGGTCACGCTGGGCGCACTGCAGGGCAAACCGGTGATCGTGCTCGCGGGGGAGCGGGACCGGCTCTGTCCGCCGCCGCACGCGAAGGTCATCGCCGACGAGCTGCCGGAAGCCGAATTCGTGCGCTACCCGGGGGCCGGGCACATGCTTCCGCAGGAGCGGGCGCAGGAGGTTTCGGACCGCATCGCGGCACTCGTCCGCCGCGCCGCGAGGGTCTGAAAGGGAGCAAGGGACCTTTGCTACCACTTCTCTCGACATTGAGACAAGTGGTAGCAAAGGTCCCTTGCTCTCTTCAGAGGTCCGTGTAGCCGTTTTCCAGGAGACGGACGCCTGCTTCCCGGTACGCGTCCTGGTCGTCGACGGCGAGGGTGGCCAGCCCGTCGACGTAGCGGTTGAACATGCAGAAGGCGGCCGCGATCAGGACCGTGTCGTGGATCTCGACGTCCGTCGCCCCCTCGGCGCGGGCGATCTCGATCAGGTCCTCGCCCACGGACTTCCCGCTTTCGCGAACGGCGAGCGCGACGTGCAGGAGCGCCTTCACCTTCGCGGACACGGGGGCACCGTCGACGTCCTTCCAAGCCGCTTCGACGACCGGCATGCCGCCTTCGAGCGCTTCGGCGGCGACGGCGGCGTGACTGCGTGAGCAGAACGTGCAGTCGTTGCCGCGCGAGACGACCGCGCCGATCAGTTCGCGTTCGCCCACGCTGAGGCTGCTCGGACCGCGCAGCAGGACCTCGGCGAGTTGCCCGAGCGGCGCCGCCGTCTCCGGCCGGTAGGCGAACAAGGCGGTGATGCCGGGAAGGTTCTCGTCGAGCGCGATATGCGGCATGGTGACTCCTCGCGGATCGGCAACGCGGTCGGTTGATTCATAGCCGAAACCCGGCTCGTCGCGATGCCGCTGGATTGCTCGAAACGAGAGCGAGGGGGACATCGTGATCATCAGAGTCCGGGGTCGTGC
Organism: Amycolatopsis sp. NPDC102389; assembly: GCF_044765885.1. NCBI lineage: Bacteria > Bacillati > Actinomycetota > Actinomycetes > Pseudonocardiales > Pseudonocardiaceae > Amycolatopsis > Amycolatopsis sp. NPDC102389. Next base: position 41,455 of record NZ_JBIWKX010000034.1, on the reverse strand, counting down.
GCTTCCCGATGGCGAGTACGTCGACGTCAGGCGAGCCGGCGTGGTTTCGCCTGGGTGCGCGTGAAGGCCCCCCTCACGCGGCTCAGCCGAGGGAAGAGGGCCTTCACGCGCGTTCGCGAGGTCAGTGCTGCAGCGGGAAGCCGCCGCCGATACCCCGCCAGGCGAGGTTGGCGGTGAGCGCGACGGCCTCTTCGCGGCTCATCGACTTGTGGTGCGCCAGCCAGAACCGCGCGCTGACCTGCGAGAGGCCCACGAGGCCGACGGCGAGCAGCCGGGCCTTGTCCTCGTCGAGGCCCGCGTCGGCGGTGATGGTCTCGGTGATCGCGTCGACGCTGGCCGACGTCGCCCGGTCCACGGCTTCCTGGACGGCGGGCTCGCCGCGCAGGTCGGACTCGAAGACCATGCGGAACGCGCCCGCGTCGTTGTTGACGAAGTCGAAGAACGCGCCGACGGTCGCCGGCACGCGCTGCTTGTTGTCCGTCGTCGAGTCGAGCGCGTCCTTGACCCGCCGCACCAGTTCGTCGACGTGGCTCTCCAGCAGCGCGATGTAAAGGTCGAGCTTGCCGGGGAAGTGCTGATAGAGGACCGGCTTGCTGACTCCGGCCTCTTCGGCGATCTCGTCCATCGCGGCGGCGTGGTATCCGTTCGCGGCGAACACCCGCTGCGCGGCGGCCAGCAGCTGGGCGCGGCGTTCCGTTCTGGGCAGGCGGACACCTCGGGCCTGCAGTCGCGCCATTTCTGTCATCGTTCCTCCAGTTCGAGGCACTCGTCTCCGCCGAGAACGCATCAGCGCAGTCGAGCGGGGCTCCGCGGGGCGGGGTCACCGCCGCGTGAAGTGAGCTCGAGATTACTCGCCGGTACGGCCGGACCGCCAAGGGTCGGGCATCCTTGATGCTGTGTCTTCTCCAGTTTCCCGTGCCGCCGGGGCCCGCCCTCCGCTGACCCACGTGCCGCTGTCGCGCAGGTCATTGCCGTCGCTGGACCCGGCGCCGCCCCCTTGGCCCGGGGAAACAATAGGTGTCGGCGGGGTGAAATTGCACATCCGCCGGACGCCGGGCGGCCCCGAGACGGCCGTCTACGTCCACGGGCTCGGCGGTTCGTCCACGAACTGGACCGACCTCGCCGCCCTCTTGGCGCCTCAAGCGGGCGGCACGTCGATCGATCTGCCGGGTTTCGGCTATTCGGAGCCGCCCGACGGCTTCGACTTCAGTCTCGACGCGCACGCCGAGATCGTGGCGAGCCACATCGAGAGCCTCGAAGCGGGGCCGGTGCACCTGTTCGGCAACTCGATGGGCGGCGCCGTCGCGCTGCTCGTCGCGGCCCGCCGCCCGGAGCTGGTGAAGACGCTGACGCTGATCTCGCCGGCGATGCCGGATCTCCGTCCCAGCATGAAGCGGCTGTCCGACCCGCGGATGGCGTTCGCGTACCTTCCGCTGATCGGCCCGAGGGTGCGCCGCCGGCTCGCGGCGCTCGGCCCGCGCGAACGCGCCATGCAGGTCATCAAGCTGTGCTTCGCCGATCCGAGCCGCTTCGCCGAAAGCAGGCTGGACGAGCTCGAAGAGGAGCACAGCGCTCGCGCCGCCTTCGAGTGGGCGGCGCCCGCTCTGGCTCGCAGCACCTTCGGCATCTTCCGGACGTGGTCCGCCCGCGGGCCCGCGTCGCTGTGGGCGGTCGCGCCGGCGGTCGACGCGCCGACGCTCGTCGTGTGGGGGCAGCACGACCGGGTGATCTCCGTCCGGCGCGCGGAGCGCACCGCTCGGCTACTTCCGCACGCCCGGTTGCTCGTTCTCCCCCGAACCGGCCATGTGGCGCAGATGGAACGCCCGAATGTCGTAGCGAAGGCCGTTTTGGGAATGTGGGAATCGGTCGAATCGGGCACGTGGTAGCCCATTCGGGCGAGCAGGACACGCCGCGCGTAGCGCCGGTCGCTCACAACATCACAGTTCGGTTATGGCACCCTGGTGCGCGTGGATCGGGTAAAGCAAGGCGCGCAGGGCGAAGGTCGGCGGTCTCAGTACTCCGCTTCCGCCCGCCGTCCTTCGCGCGCCCAGCCCCGGACCTCCGACGTGCCGCGCACAGGTCAGTACCGGCCGACGCCGCCGCCGTCGCAGCGGCTCGACGAGGACCGCTACCGTCCCGGCGGCCGCCGGACCAGTGCCCAGCCGCTCAGCGCGTCCTGGAAGCCGCACGAGCCCGGCGCCGCGAAATCCGCCAAGCGCAAGAGCAAAGGCGGCATCGGCAACTTCGCCAAGACCTACGGCTGGCGCGTGTACGCGCTGCCGATCCTCGTGGTGATCACCGCGCTGGTCGTGTTCAACACCGCCACCGGCCCGCCCGAGCCGGTCGCCCCCGACGGGACGAGCGTCGCGGCGGCCGACGGCTCCGCGGGCAACGGCGGTGAGCCGGGCGCGGGTGTGGACGGGGGCGGCGACGTCCTCCCGGAGAACCCGGCCAAACCGGTGGACCTCAAGATCCCGACCGCCGATCTGCCCAAAGGCCCTGACTTCACCCCGTCCGGTAAAGGCACGTATCACGTGGTGCCGGGCAAGGGGGAAAAGGTCGGGACAGGGCAGCTGTACACCTACACCGTCGAGGTCGAGGACGGCATCGATCCGTCGAGCTATATGGGGGACGACAGCTTCGCCAGGTCGGTCGAGGAGACCCTGTCCAATTCCAAGAGCTGGACGTGGGATGGGAAGAAGGCGCTCCAGCGTGTCGACGCGAGCTTCCCGAACCCCAGCTTCCGGGTGAGTCTCACCACACCGGAGACGACGCACCGTGCGGACGTCTGCATGTTCCAGATCACCTACGAGACCTCGTGTTACCGGGCGAGCTTCGACAAGCGCGTGGTCATCAATCTCGCCCGCTGGGTGCGCGGAGCGATGGCGTTCCAGGGCGACATGGTCTCGTACCGCCAGTACGCCATCAACCACGAAGTCGGGCACGCCCTGGGCGGAAAGCACGTGGGCTGCAAGGAGAACGGTGCGATCGCGCCGGTCATGATGCAGCAGACCTTCGGCGTCTCCAACGACTTCGTCGCGCAGCTGAACGATCTGCCGGGCGGGGACCGGGGCAGGGTGCCCGCCGACGGCAAGGTCTGCAAACCGGGCTCCTGGCCGAACCCGGCACCCTAGTCTCCGCCGTCTCACCTGCTGGAACTTCCCAGGATATGAAACAGGGGAAGTCGTTTCCGCCTTCCCGTGTTGTAGATACTGGGATGCGACCCGCGATCCGCGCGAGATGGAGGACCCGATGTCAGGCACGCTGCCGCCGCTCGTCGAGCCGGCCGCCGAGCTCACCAAGGAAGAGGTGGCCCGGTACAGCCGTCACCTGATCATCCCGGACGTCGGGATGGCCGGGCAGAAGCGGCTGAAGAACGCCAAGGTTCTGGTCATCGGTGCCGGTGGCCTCGGCAGCCCGGCGCTGCTGTACCTGGCCGCGGCCGGGGTCGGCACGCTCGGCATCGTCGACTTCGACGAGGTCGACGAATCGAATCTGCACCGCCAGGTCATCCACGGCCAGTCCGACATCGGCAAGCTCAAGGCCGCGTCGGCGCAGGAGACGATCGCCGAGATCAACCCGTTCGTGAAGGTGCACCTGCGCACGGACCGGCTCGAGTCGTCGAACGCGCTCGAACTGTTCGAGCAGTACGACCTGATCCTCGACGGCACCGACAACTTCGCGACGCGGTACCTGGTGAACGACGCCGCCGTGCTCACCGGCAAGCCCTACGTGTGGGGCTCGATCTACCGGTTCGAGGGCCAGGCGAGCGTGTTCTGGGAGGACGCGCCGAACGGCAAGGGCCTCAACTACCGCGACCTCTACCCCGAGCCGCCGCCGCCCGGCATGGTCCCGTCGTGCGCCGAGGGTGGCGTGCTGGGCGTGCTGTGCGCGTCGATCGGCTCGATCATGGTCAACGAGGCGATCAAGCTGATCACCGGTATCGGTGAGCCGCTGCTGGGCAGGCTCGTCAGCTACGACGCGCTCGAGATGAAGTACCGCGAGGTCAAGATCCGCAAGGATCCGGAGACCCCGAAGATCACCGAGCTCATCGACTACGAAGCGTTCTGTGGTGTCGTGTCCGACGAAGCCGCTTCGGCTGCTTCGGGAAGCACGATCACTCCGGCGGAGCTCAAGGCCAAGTTCGACAACGGCGACAACTTCGCCCTCATCGACGTCCGTGAGCCGCACGAGTACGAGATCGTGAACATCAAGGGCGCGACGCTGATCCCGAAGGACAAGATCCTCTCGGGCGAGGCGCTGTCGGAACTGCCGCAGGACAAGCCGATCGTGCTGCACTGCAAGTCGGGCGCGCGTTCGGCGGAGGCGCTCGCGGCGCTGCACAAGGCCGGGTTCAAGGACGCGACCCACCTCGGTGGCGGCGTGCTGGCCTGGGCGCGGCAGATCGACCAGAGCCTGCCGACCTACTGAGGTTTCGTGCCGTGAAGGCCTCCTTGCCTACCCTGAAGGTAGTGAAGGAGGCCTTCACGGACTCTGGGTCCCTCAAGGGGGCCTTCACGTACTGAGGTGGTAGCAAAGGTCCCTTGCTCTCCTGAGCGTCAACGGACGAAGTTCGCGCGCACGAAAGTCGTGAACCCCGCCACGACATCGGTCCGGTTCCCGCCGCGCGACTTCGGGACGGCCGCGATGATCTCGGCGTCGGTCAGCGGATGGGTCTTCCCGGCCAGTTCGCGCAGTTCCTCGGGCTTCCAGTTGTGGTTGCCCGCGACGTGCGCCGACAGCGCGCCACGGCGCTGGATGAACTCGATCCGGTCCGCGTCGCGCCGCACGAACTCGCCGTCGCCGACTTGAGTGCACGTCGCGTTCTCGAGGCGCCAAGCGGTCTTCACCGATGTCTCGCAGCTTTCGACGACGTCGGTCGCGAAGGTCCAGACGGGCGAGACCCACAGCTGCGGCGCGTATTCGACGATCAGCGAACCGGAGTCTTCGGTCGTCTTGGTCGGGAGTCGTTGAGGGCCGAGGTCCGCCGCGAGGGTGCGGTCGCGCGGGACGCCGGTCGCGGCGAGGCGCCGTACGGGGGTGTCCGGAGGCAGCGACGCGGGAACGGCGATCCCGCCCGCGACCAGCGCGATCAGGACGACCCCAGCGCCCACCCGGACGCCAAGCCCGCGCGTGAACAGCGCCGCGACGAGCAGCACCGGCACGCCGAGGAACGGCAACGCGAACCAGAGATCGAACGCCTCCGCCACCTCCAGTACGAAGATCGCGCCGAAAACGCCGGAAATCCCGGTCACGAAAGCCCATGCCAGCCGGGGCCAGGGCTTCGCGACGGCCGGAAAGGCCTCTGGCGCCGCGAAACCGACGAGGTAGACCACGCCGATCGACACGAGCGGGACCGGCGACGCGATCCACGGGACGTGCAGGAACGCGGCGAGCGGGAGCAGCAGGCCCGCGGTGAGCGCGCCCAGCGTGCCGAGCAGCCACAGTGAGCCGAGCGCGAGGGCGGCGAGTTGCCCGTCGGTGAGGCGGCGCTGCGCCGTTCGGGGGACCACGACCGAAGAATGGCAGGTCAGAAGCGATCGTGTCATGAGTATCGCTACTCAAGACCAGCGCGTCTTCTCGTTCGTGGCGCGGAAGACGGGGTAACGTGCCCAGCCGTGCGTGCCACCCTTGAGAGCCCTCCGGAACACGTCTGCGCGGCGTTCGGCGGACGTGACGGTGACGCGGAACCGATGCCCGGCACCGATTCCTGGCGCTACAACGATCTCGTGCTCAAGCCGGTCGCGGACAAGTCGCGGACCCTGTGGACGGCCCGGGCGCTGGAAGCCGTCGACGAGCCCGGCCTGCGGGTCGCGAAGCCGGTCCGGTCCAGCGACGGCCGTTGGGTGGTCGGCGGCTGGTCGGCGAACCGGTTCGTCTCCGGCACGGCCGAGCATCGGTACGACGAGGTCGTGCACGCGGCGGTCAAACTGCATCGCGCGACGGCGGGCTTGCCGCGGCCGGATTTCCTGGGACGGCGCACCGATCTCGAGGCGCTGGCCGACAAACTCGCCTGGGGCGAGGCGGACATGTCTCTCGACGAGAACAAGGGCGGCCGCTGGTTCGAGGTGCTGGCCGGTTCGCGAAGACCGGTCAAACTGCCGGACCAGGTCGTCCACGGGGAACTTCTCGCCGGCGTGCTCTTCGACGGCGACGCGGCCCCCGGCATCGTCGATTTCGTACCGTACTACCGGCCCGGTGAATGGGGCGCCGCGATCGTCGCGGTCGACGCGCTGGCCTGGGGCGGCGCCACCATCGATCTCCTCGAACGCTGGGCGCATCTGCCCGAATGGCCACAGCTTCTCCTGCGGGCGGTCCTCTTCCGGCTCGCCGCCAACGCCCTCGACCCGCGGTCGACCCGGGCGGCGCACGACGGACTTCGTGCCGCCGCCCGGGACGTGAGCGCCGTGCTGTAGGTCACTCGGTGCGCAGGTTCTCCGTCTTCGCCGCCGCGCGCACGGACGGCACCGTCGACGCCGTCACCAGCAGCACCATCGCGATCGCCGCCGCGGCGAGCAGCCCGACGGCGGACCAGTCGACGTACAACCCTTCCCAGAACAGCCGCCTGCCCAGCGCGGCGACGGCGATCCCGGTCACCGTCGCGACCACGATGCCCAGCAGCAGCGGAATCCCGTTCTGCCACAACAGGGACCGGACGATCACCCGCACCGGGACACCGGTGGCGGACAGCGCCCCGAGCGCCCGGCGCCGTTCCCGGACCTGTTCCTGGGCGAGCACCAGCAGGCTCACCCCGGCGAGCAGCAGGATCAACAACGCGCCGCTGAACAGGATCGTCCGCACGTCGTCGAACATCCGGGCCTCGTCGGAGGCCCGCTTTCCGTTGGAGGACCCCACGGTGACCTGTCCGCTGTACGGCGCCACCGAGTTCCGCACCAGCTCGACGAAGTCCGGATCCCCGGTGGTCCCGCGCAGGCTCACCGTGACCGGCGCGGCGGCCAGGTCGATGCCCGCCAGCGCGGCAGGCGTCGCGAGCACGTGCGGTTGGAGCTGCTCGCCGAGCCCCGACGGCTTCACATCGAGCGGCCGGGGCGTGGCCGGAACGGTCCAGGCCTGCTCCCGCTTGTCGTCGTCGGCGAGTTTCACCGACTGTCCTTTGTGGAGAGAGTTCGGATCGGCGAATACGTCACCGTCGCGGCATCCGGTCGCGGTGGTGACCGCTTCGATCGTGGCGCAGTCGGCGACGGCGAACGAGACGAGCGCGCTGTCCGCGCGGTTCGCGTCGACGAGCATCGAGCGCATGGTCTGGAAATCGGCCGCGCCGGGCACCGTGCGGACCGCGGCGATCGCCTGATCGGCCACCGAGCCGTCGACGTGGACGGTGGTCCGGCCGTCGGTCCTCTCCTGGTAAACGGCCGTCAGCGCCACTTGGCCCGCCAGCAGGCTTTGCAGCGCGATCGCCCCGGCGAGCACCACGCAGAGCCCCGCGACCACTCTCGCCGGGGTCCCGCTGTCGCTCCGCAGACGGCGGATCGCGAGCTGGAACGACGGCGGCCCGACCTTGATCCGGGCGACGACGCGCTCCAGCAGCCACGGCAGCATCGCGGGTATCCCGAGCATCAGCAGTACGGCACCGGCGATCAGCGCCATGCGGCCGAGTTCACTGGCGACGCTGAAATCCGGGGCTATCAAGGCGATTCCGACGACGATCGGCAGCAGTCGCCACCACAACCGCCGCTTCGGCGGCGCGGTCTCGCGGACGACCCCGAGTGGTTCGACGACCGTATGCCGTTGGGCCGCCCAAGCCGCCGTCACGGTCAGGGCCGGGACTCCGAGCGCGATCAGCACCACCCACGGCCACGACGGTGTCAGATCCTTCGGGTACACCCCGAAACGGAACACCTGGAAGTCCGCCACCGCGCTACGGAAGAGCAGGAACGACGCGGCACCGGCGATCAAGCCGGTCACGGCGCCCACGAGGGATTCCGCCGCGGTGATCCGGCGCAGCTGCTTGAGGGACGAGCCCGCCAGCCGCAGCGCGGCGAGCCGCCGGTCACGGGCCGCGCCGCCGAGCCGGGAGACCGTCCCGACGAAGAGGAACACCGGCGTGAGCAGAACGAAGAGGCCGATCAGCAACAGTGAGAGGATGCCCCGTTCGAACGGTGTTTCGTAACCGGGGTCGACACCGAACGCGTAGGTCGCGACGCCGTTCCGGGGATTGTCCGTGCCGGCGTAGGCGACCAGATCGTTCGGATTGAGTACGGCTTCCGCGTCGATGATCCCGACCGGCTTGCCGGGCAGACGGGGCCGCAAGAGGCCACTGGTGTCGGCCGAGACGAGTTCGTCGAGCTTCGGCGAGAGGAAGACCTCGCCCGGCGCAGGCAGGCGGTCCACCCCAGGCGGGATCGGCGAGTTCGGCCCGGTGGCCTGAAGGTGGACGAGCGAGATCGCCTGACCGCGGAAGTCGGTCGTCGTCGCGTGGTAGTTCAGCGGTGCGACACCCGGGATCGGTTCGTTCCGCGGGGAAGCGGCGTACGCCCGTTGGTCGCGGTTCTCCTTGACGGTGCCCGCGGAGGCGCCGATCAGGAGGATCGCCACCGCCAGCCCGATGCCGACGGTGCTCAGGACGAGCCTGACGATCGAGCCCCGGCCGCCCCCGACGGCCAGCCGGAACCCCAGCAGCAGGTCTTCGCGCCCGGTCATCGGGTGACCACCGGTTCGCGTGTCCGGCCGTCTCGCACGATGACCTCCCGGTCGGAGTAGGCGGCCACCCGCGGTTCGTGGGTGACCAGGACGACGGCCGCGTCGGTCTGTTTCGCCGCCTCGGACAGCAGGCGCATGACCAGCTCCCCGCTGAGCGTGTCCAGCGCGCCGGTCGGTTCGTCGGCGAAGATCACCGACGGCTCGGTGACCAGCGCCCTGGCCATGGCGACCCGCTGGCTCTGTCCGCCCGAAACCTGGCCTGGCGTGCTGTCGTCGACGTCGCCGACCGTCAGCCGGTCGAGCCAGTTCCGCGCGATCCGCTCGGCGGGGCGGCGTTTCATCCCGCCGAGGCGCAGCGGCAGCGCGACGTTCTCCAGGCAGGTCAGCTCCGGGACGAGCTGCCCGAACTGGAAGACGAAGCCGAATTCGGTGCGCCGCAAGGCGCTGCGTTCGGTGTCGGACATGCTCGCCAGGTCTCGCCCGCGGAACAGCACCTGGCCTTGCTCGGGCCGGACGATTCCGGACAGGCAGTGCAGCAGCGTCGACTTCCCGGAGCCGGAGGGGCCCATGATCGCGACGATCTCGCCGGCTTCGAGCGTCAACCCGGCCCCGGCGAGCGCCTGATTCGGGCCGAAGGCCTTGTGCAGGCCGAGCCCGTGTAACAACGGTGTTTCCACTGTGTGGTCCCCAGATCAGCGCGCCAGCTGGCGCGCGAGGTCGTCGAGGCGGGCGGCGGTGAGTTCCAGCCACCGCAGATCCGCTTCCAGATGGAACAGCGCGTGGTCGCAGATCAGCTGGTCGGCGAGGTCGCCGCCGGTTTTGCGGGCGGTGAGCTCGCGCATCGCCCGGAGGTGGGAGCTCCGCTGGGCGTCGAGCAGCTCCTGGGCGCCCCGGCCGGACAGGAGCGCGAGCACGACCTTGGTGTAGAGCGTGTTCTGCAGGTAGACCGAGGGATTTTCCGGGCTCTTCAGCCATTCCTCGACGTTGGTGACGCCGGCGTCGGTGATCGCGTACCGCTTCCGGTCCGGACCGCCGCCCGCCTCGACGCCGTTCTCCTCGACCAGACCGTTCTTCAGGAGCCGGTTCAGCGTCGAGTAGACCTGCCCGTAGTGCAGTGGGCGGTCTTGCCGGAACTGCTTGTCGTAGAGCTGTTTGAGGTCGTAACCGTGCTTCGGACCGGCTTCGAGCAGGCCGAGCAGGGTGTTCCCGATGGACATGCGGGCGACTATACACACAATCTATACACAGGGTGCATAGTTGTTCTCGGCCCCGCCGCGACCTCACGGTGTGACGTCCATCGGCGGCGGGCAATGTCAAACGCCTGAAACATTCAGGAGTTTTCAGGTAACACGGCCTACCTACCTTCAAGCGCTATCGACGCCTGGAGGAGGTGCCCGTGCCGCTCGCCGCCCCCACCGCGACCGCGGTGGACACACACTGCCCGTACTGCGCCCTGCAGTGCGGGATGAGCCTCGACGGCGCCAAGGTCGCCCCGCGCGACTTCCCGGTCAACGCCGGCGGCCTGTGCCAGAAGGGCTGGACGTCGGGGGAGCTGCTCACCTCGCCTTCCCGCTTGACGACGCCGCTGATCAGGGCCGACGGCGAACTCCGGCCCGCGACCTGGGAACAAGCGCTCGACCTCGTCGCGCTGCGGCTCACCGAGATCCGCGCGGCCAAGGGCGCCGACGCGGTCGCCGTCTTCGGCGGCGGCGGGCTGACCAACGAGAAGGCCTATCTGCTGGGGAAGTTCGCCCGCGTCGCGCTGGGCACCTCGCAGATCGACTACAACGGCCGGTTCTGCATGTCGTCCGCGGCCGCCGCCGGGATCAAGGCGTTCGGCGCCGACCGCGGCATGCCGTTCCCGGTCACGGATCTCGCCGACGCCGACGCGGTGCTGCTGATCGGCGCGAACCCGGCCGAGACGATGCCGCCGTTCACCCAGCATCTGCGGGGAGCGGACCTGATCGTCGTCGACCCGCGCCGGACCCCGACCGCCGAGCTGGCCGGCCTGCACCTGCAGCCCGCGCCGGGGACCGATCTCGCGCTGGCGCAAGGCATCCTGCACGCGGTCGTCGCCGACGGCCTGCTCGATCAGTCCTATGTGGACGCGAGGACGAACGGCTTCGAAGAGCTGTGGCGTTCGGTCGCGGCCTGGTGGCCGGAGCGCGTCGAGCAGATCACCGGCGTCTCCGCCGCGGATCAGCGCCGCGTCGCCGCCAAACTCGCCGCGGCCCGCAACGCCTACGTCCTCACCGCGCGCGGCACCGAACAGCACGCCAACGGCACCGCGATGGTCAACGCCTGGATCAACCTCTCGCTCGCCCTCGGATTGCCGGGGCGCAAGGGTTCCGGCTTCGGTTGCCTGACCGGGCAGGGCAACGGCCAAGGCGGTCGTGAACACGGGCAGAAGGCCGATCAGCTGCCCGGCTACCGCAAGATCGACGACCCCGCCGCCCGCGAGTACGTCGCCGGGGTCTGGGGTGTGCCGCCGGAATCCCTGCCGGGGCCGGGCCGTTCCGCCGTCGAGCTGCTGGAGGCGCTCGGCACCGAGGCCGGACCGAGCGCGCTGATGGTGTTCGGCAGCAACCTCGTCGTTTCCGCGCCGGGTGCCGGGCGTATCCAGGACAAAGTGTCCTCTTTGGACTTCCTGGTGGTCTCGGACCTCGTCCTCTCCGAGACGGCCGCGATGGCCGACGTCGTCCTGCCGGTCACGCAGTGGGCCGAGGAGGACGGCACGATGACCAACCTCGAAGGCCGGATCCTGCTGCGGCGCAAGGCGATCGACCCGCCGTCCGGCGCGAAGACCGATCTTTGCGTGCTTTCCGAACTCGCCCGCCGGTTCGGCCAGCCCGACGGCCGGTTCCCGACGGACGCCGAGACCGTCTTCACCGAGCTCCGCAGGGCGTCCAAGGGCGGTGTCGCCGACTACTCGGGCATCACCTACGACCGGCTCCGCGACGGCGAGGCCCTTTACTGGCCCGTCCCGGCGGAATCGCATCCCGGCACACCGCGGATGTTCCTCGATTCCTTCGCCCACCCGGACGGCCGCGCGCGGTTCGTGCCGGTGGACCACGTCGGCCCGGCGGAGGTGCCGGATGCCGAATTCCCCTTGCAGGCCACCACCGGGCGGGTCCTGCAGCACTACCAGTCCGGGGCGCAGACCCGGCTGGTCAAGGAACTCAACGACGTCGTGGCGGAGGCCTTCGTGGAAGTTCATCCCGACACCGCTGCCCGCGCGGGGCTGGCCGAGGGCGACCTCGCCATGGTGCGCTCCCGGCGCGGCGAGACCGTCGCCAGGGTCCGCTGCGTGGCGTCGTTGCGCCCCGACCTGGTGTTCCTGCCGTTCCACTTTCCCGGTGCGGGCAGGGCGAATCTGCTGACCAACCCCGCGCTCGACCCGACGAGCCGGATGCCCGAGTTCAAGGTGTGCGCGGTCGCGCTCGCCCCGGCCGAGGCCGCCGCGTGAGCCCCCGGTCGGTGGTCATCGCCGGATACGGGATGGCCGGCGCGCGGCTCGCGGACGACATCCGCCGCCGTGATCCCGACGGTGAACGCGTCCGGCTCACCGTGGTCGGCGCCGAGACGCACACCGCCTACAACCGTGTGCTGCTGTCGTCGGTGGTCGCCGGGACGATGCGGCCCGAGGTCGTCCGACTGCACGACGACGACTGGCCGTCCCGTACCGGGGCCGACCTTCGCCGGGGTGTCTCCGCGACGTCGATCGACCGGGAAGCGCGCCGGGTCCACCTGGACGACGGGTCCACTGTGGACTACGACGCGCTCGTGCTCGCCACCGGCGCCAACCCGTGGATGCCGCCGGTCGAAGGGCTCGAACCCGGCCCGGACGTGGTCGCGTTCCGCACTCTCGACGACTGCGCCCGCATCCTCGACGCGGCCAAACTGGGTGCACCGGTGGCCGTCCTCGGCGGCGGGTTGCTCGGCCTGGAAGCCGCGCGAGGCCTCGCGGGCCGCGGGAACCTCGTCACCGTCGTGCATCCGATGCCGCACATCATGGAACGTCAGCTGGACGCGGAATCGGCGCGGGTGCTGACCAGGAAGCTCGAAGAACTCGGCGTCGCCTTCCGGCTCGGTGTCGGGGCCGCGCGGTACGTCAGCGGCGACGGGCTCAAGCTCGACGACGGCACGCACGTGCCGGCCGATCTCATCGTCGTCTCCACGGGCGTCCGGCCCGAGACGAAACTGGCCGTGGACTCCGGGCTGACCGTCGAAGGCGGCATCGTCGTCGACGACCTGCTGCGCACCAGCGACGGCCGGATCCACGCGATCGGTGACTGCGCGAAGCATCCGGGCGCGTTCGGCGGTCTCGTGCAGCCCGCGTGGGAACAGGCCGCCGTCGTCGCGGATCTGGTCACCGGCACGAAATCCGCGTCGCGGTATCGCGGTACCCAGGCGGTGACGCGGCTGAAGGCGCGCGGCATCGACCTCACCGCGCTCGGCGAGACGATGACCGGCGCGGACGACCCGACCGCCGAGGTGCTCACCTTCAGCGACCCGGCGGGCTGCCGCTACGGCAAGCTCGTCGTCCGTGAAAACCGGGTGGCCGGCGCGATCCTGCTCGGCCTGCCCGACGCGGCCGCGACGATCACGCAACTTTTCGACCGGGGCACCCCGGTGCCCGAAGATCGGCTGGCGGTCCTTTTAGGACGCTCCCTGCCGCCCGGGGCGCCATCGGCGGCGAGCCCGGCCGATCTGCCCGCGTCGGCGGTCATCTGCCGCTGCAACGCGGTGACGAAGGGGCGGCTCGTCGAGGCCTGGCGCGCCGGCGCCACCGACGTCCCCGCCCTCGCCGGGGCGACCCGCGCGACGACCGGCTGCGGTGGTTGCAAGGACGCCGTCGGCGGGGTCGCGAAATGGCTGGCCGCCCAGTGAACCCGAACGCATCCACCAAGGAGGACCTCATGCACGCTCGTGGCAAGCGCTGGATCGAGCACTGGGATCCCGAGAACGAGCAGTTCTGGGAAGAGACTGGGAAGAAGATCGCCCGGCGGAACCTCTGGTTCTCCATCCTGGCCGAGCACATCGGCTTCTCCGTCTGGACACTGTGGTCGGTCATGGTCCTGTTCATGGGACCGCAGTGCGGCTTCTCCGCCGCCGACAAGTTCCTGCTGGTCTCGACGCCGACGCTGATCGGCGCGCTGATGCGGCCGCTGTACACCTTCGCGGTGGCGCGGTTCGGCGGCCGGAACTGGACGATCGTCAGCGCGTTGCTGCTGCTGGCGCCGACGATCCTCGCGGCGATCGTGATGCAACCGGGTACCTCGCTCGGCACGTTCCTGGTGATCGCCGCGCTCGGCGGGGTCGGCGGCGGCAACTTCGCGTCGTCGATGACCAACATCAACGCGTTCTACCCCGAGAAGCACAAGGGCTGGGCGCTCGGGCTCAACGCGGGCGGCGGAAACCTCGGCGTGGCGGCGATCCAGCTGATCGGGCTGCTGGTGATCGGCACCGTCGGCGCGACCGCGCCGCGGGTGGTGCTCTCGATCTACATCCCGCTGATCGTGGTCGCGGCGGTCTGCGCGTACTTCTACATGGACAACCTCGCCTCGATGAAGGGCGACACCAAGGCGATGCGCGAGATCGTCAAGGATCCGCACACCTGGGTGATGTCGTTCCTCTACGTCGGCACGTTCGGTTCGTTCATCGGCTACAGCTTCGCCTTCGGCCTGGTGCTGCAGAACCAGTTCGGCCGCACCCCGCTGCAGGCGGCCGCGGTGACGTTCCTCGGGCCGCTGCTCGGTTCGTTCTCGCGCCCGGCGGGCGGCTGGCTGGCCGACCGGATCGGCGGCGGGAAGATCACCTTCGCGACCTTCGTCGGCATGGCCGTGGCGACCGCGGTGCTGATCCTCGCCTCGACGTCGAACTCGCTGGCGCTGTTCACCGTCGCGTTCATCGTGTTGTTCGTGCTCACCGGCATCGGCAACGGCTCGACGTACAAGATGATCCCGGCGATCTTCCGTGCCAAGGCGAAGGTCGCGATCAGCGAGGGCGCGGACGAGGCACTCGAACTGCTGAAGGCACGCAAGCTCTCCGGCGCGCTTATCGGGCTGGCCGGGGCGATCGGCGCGCTCGGCGGGTTGTTCATCAACCTGGCCTTCCGCCAGTCGTTCGCGGACACCAAGAGCGGGGTGCCGGCGTTCATCGCCTTCCTGGTCTTCTACGGGCTGTGCTTCGCCGTCACGTGGGCGGTGTACCTGCGCAAACAGCAGTCGGAGGTGGCGAGCACCCGAGGCCTGGCGCTCGCCGGAGCGGAGGTCTGATGCGGAAACTCGTCGTCGTCGGACACGGCATGGTCGCGCACCGGCTCGTCGAAGCCGTGCGCGCGGAGGACAAGGACGGCCAGTGGCAGGTCGTGGTGCTCGCCGAAGAGGCGCGCCCCGCGTACGACCGGGTCGCGCTGACGTCCTATGTGGACACCTGGGATCCGGCGTCTCTCGCTCTGGAAGGCGCGGATTACGCGGACGACCCGGCGGTCGAACTGCGGCTCGGTGACGCGGTCGCTTCGGTGGACCGGGACCGCAAGGTCGTCGTCACCGAGGCCGGACACGAGCAGCCGTACGACACGCTCGTCCTGGCCACCGGGTCGCGGCCCTTCGTCCCGCCGGTGCCGGGCCACGATCTCGCCGGCTGCTTCGTCTATCGGACGATCGAGGACCTCGACGCCATCCGGGAAGCCGCTCAGCGGCCCGGCCGCGGGCGTCGTTCGGCGGTCGTCATCGGTGGCGGTCTCCTGGGCCTGGAAGCCGCGAAGGCGTTGCGGGACATGGGTCTTTCACCGCACGTGGTCGAGATGGCGCCGCGCCTGATGCCGCTGCAGGTCGACGAGGGCGGCGGCGGTCTGCTCCGGCGGCTGATCACCGACCTCGACGTGACCGTCCACACGGGAACGTCGACCGATGCCATCGAGCCGGACGGCGAACGCTACATCGCGCGGCTCGGCAACGGCACGGAACTCGACGTCGACCTGGTCGTGTTCTCCGCCGGGATCCGGCCGCGCGACGATCTGGCGCGTTCGTCCGGGCTGGAAGTCGGTGCGCGGGGCGGGATCCTGGTCGACGACACCTGCCGGACGTCCGACCCCGACGTCTTCGCGATCGGCGAATGCGCGGCCGTGGACGGCAAGGTGTACGGCATCGTGGCGCCCGGCTACGCGATGGCGGAGATCGTCGCGGCGCGGCTGACCGGCGGCGAGGGCACGTTCCCCGAGCCGGACATGTCCACGAAACTCAAGCTCATGGGCGTCGACGTCGCCAGCTTCGGTGACGCGCACGCGGCGACCGAGGGCGCGCTGGAAGTCGCGTTCAACGACGCCGTCGCCGGGACGTACAAGAAGCTCGTCGTCTCGGACGACTCGAAGACGCTGCTCGGCGGGGTGCTGGTCGGCGACGCGAGCGAGTTCAACACGCTGCGCGCGATGGTCGGCAGGCCACTGCCCGCCGAACCGGGCGCAATCCTTGCCCCGGCCGGTGGCGGTGCGGCGGTCGGCGTCGACGCGCTGCCCGACGCGGCGCAGATCTGTTCGTGCAACGCGGTTTCCAAGGGCGCGATCACGCACGCGATCACCGAAGAGGGCTGCGATTCGGTCGCCAAGATCAAGGGCTGCACCCGGGCGGGTACGGCGTGCGGCTCCTGTGTCCCGCTGCTGGGCAAGCTGCTGACGGCTTGCGGTGTCGAGCAGTCGAAGGCGTTGTGCGAGCACTTCACGCAGTCGCGCGCGGAGCTGTTCCAGATCCTCCAGGCCACCCGGATCACCACGTTCAGCGAGATGATCGACCGCTACGGCACCGGAACCGGCTGCGCCATCTGCAAACCGGCGATCGCGTCCATCCTGGCCACTCTGGGCAACGGGCATATCCTCGCCGGCGAGCAGGCGACGCTGCAGGACACCAACGACAAGTTCCTCGCGAACCTGCAGCGCAACGGCACGTACTCGGTGGTCCCGCGCATCCCCGGCGGCGAGGTCACGCCGGAGAAGCTCATGGTGATCGCGCAGGTGGCGATGGACTTCGGGCTGTACACCAAGATCACCGGCGGGCAGCGGATCGACCTGTTCGGCGCCACCGTCGACCAGCTCCCGCTGATCTGGCGGCGGCTCGTCGACGCCGGGTTCGAGTCGGGGCACGCGTACGGGAAGTCGTTGCGCACGGTCAAATCCTGTGTCGGTTCGACGTGGTGCCGCTACGGCGTTCAGGACAGTGTCGGACTCGCGATCGAGCTGGAGCTGCGCTATCGCGGCCTGCGCTCGCCGCACAAGCTGAAGTCCGCGGTGTCGGGCTGCGCGCGGGAATGCGCCGAAGCGCGGAGCAAGGACTTCGGCGTGATCGCCACCGACAAGGGCTGGAACCTTTACGTCGGCGGCAACGGTGGCGCGACCCCGCGGCACGCGGATCTGCTGGTGCCCGAAGTGGACACCGAGACCCTGATCCGCACGATCGACCGGTTCCTGATGTTCTACGTCCGTACGGCCGACCGCCTGCAGCGCACCGCGCCGTGGGTCGAGGAGATGGAGGGCGGTCTCGATCACCTGCGCGCGGTGATCGTCGACGACAAGCTCGGTATCTGCGAGGACCTCGACGCGGCGATGGCCAAACACGTCGGCGACTACGCGGACGAATGGCGCGGCGTGCTGGAAGACCCGGAGAAGCTGGCGAAGTTCAGCTCGTTCGTGAACGCGCCGGGCACACCGGACCCGACGATCTCGTTCCGTACCGAACGCGACCAGAAAGTGCCCGTGCTGCTGGGCATCCCGGAGGTGAAACAGTGACGACGTCGATCGAGCGCACCTGGACCGCCGTCTGCGCGGCGGGCGCCGTCCCCGAATGGTCCGGCGTCGCGGCCCTGCTCGAAGGCGGGACGCAGGTGGCGATCTTCCGGCTTCCCGGCGACCGATGGTACGCGCTGTCCAATGTGGACCCGATCAGCGGTGCGGCGGTGCTTTCGCGGGGAATCGTCGGTGACGCGGGCGGCGTCCCCGTGGTGGCTTCGCCGGTGTACAAGGAGCGCTTCGATCTGCGGACCGGCGCCTGCCTCGACGCCGAAGGGGTTTCGGTCGCGGCCTATCGGGTCCGGGTCGCCGGGGGTGTGGTGGAGGTGGAATTCTCACCGTGACAGAAGTCCTTCCCCTGGCGGGATTCGTCATCGGGATCACGGCGGCGCGACGGGCTGACGAGCTCGGCGCGCTGTTCGTGCGTAAGGGTGCGACCGTGCGCTACGGCCCGGCGATCCGGATCGTGCCGCTCGCGGACGACACCGAACTGCGGGCGGCCACTCAGCGTCTCCTCGAAGATCGGGTCGACGTGGTCGTCGCGACGACCGGGATCGGCTTCCGCGGCTGGGTCGAGGCGGCCGAAGGCTGGGGACTGGGCGAGGAGCTGCTGGACAGGCTGGGGAAGTCGGCGCTGCTCGCACGCGGCCCGAAGGCCAAAGGGGCGATCCGCGCGGCCGGGCTTTCGGAGGACTACTCGCCCGCCTCGGAGAGCAACGCCGAGGTGCTGCGGCATCTGCTCGATTCCGGTGTGGACGGTCAACGGATCGCGGTGCAGCTGCACGGCGAGCCGCTTCCGTACTTTGTGGACAGTCTGCGCGGCGCCGGTGCCGAGGTGATCGAAGTGCCGGTGTACCGGTGGGTCGGCCCTGCCGATCCCGGGCCGCTGGACCGGCTACTGGACAGTGTGATCGACGGTTCGGTGGACGCGTTGCCGTTCACCAGCGCACCCGCGGCGGCGTCGATGCTGGCGGTGGCGAAGCGGACCGGAAGGCTGCCGGGAGTCGTGCGAGCGTTGGAGAAGCGGGTCGTGGCGGCCTGCGTCGGGCCGATCACCGCGGCGCCGCTGGCCGCGCTCGGGATCCCGACGGTCCAGCCCGCGCGGTCGCGGATCGGGGCGCTGGCGCGGACGGTGTCCGACGCGCTCGAATCCCGTTCGCCGCGACTGACCGCGGGCGGGCGGAGCATCGAACTACGGGGTCAGGCGGCGCTGGTCGACGGGCAGTGGTGCGACATCGCGCCCGCGCCGATGGCCGTGCTGCGGGCGCTGGCGGAATCGCCGGGGCGCGTGTTCTCCCGGCGGGAGCTGGTCTCCGCGTTGCCCGACGGCGGCGAGGAACACGCCGTCGAGACCGCCATCGGCCGCCTGCGGAGCTCTTTGGGGTCGCCGAAATTCGTCCAGACGGTGGTGAAACGCGGCTACCGCCTGGCCGTCGACGGGGGCTGAAGGGGACTTTCACCGCATGTCATGCGGTGAAAGCGCCCTTCACCGCGTGACATGCGGTGAAGGCGTCCTTCAGCCCCCGTGGTCAGGACCAGGTGACGCGGTGGTCGGGGAACTCCCGGGCGGCGGCGACGCGGGCCGCCTCCTCCTCGGCCGCTTTCCGCACGGCCGGGCGCAGGGCGTCGAACGGGGTGACGGTGAAGTCGAGCCGTTTCTTCCCGCTCGCCTTGGCCCGCCACACGCCGGCGAGCTCGCCGTCCGCCAGCAGCGCGCCGGGGCTGCCGAGGATCTTCCAGACCTCCTTCTGCCTGGCCTTGTCCGGCACCAGCACGGCACGATCGCGCGCCTGGACGAACGGGTCCAGCGGCGGCAGCAGACGCACCACGTCCGGCTCGGGCGGATTCTCCAGCAGCGGTACCCGGTCTTCCGGAAGGAAGGCCTTCCTGCCGTCCACGCGGACCTCGGCCAGACCGTCGGGCCACATCGCGTCGACCCCGGAGCGGGTCGTCCCGACGTACGCGGCGGCGTCGCCAGGAGCGGCGGGACCGTTGATCCGGAGGTAACCCTCGACGACCCGGGTGGCCGCCTTGGCGTCCGGCGACGTCTTGAGCCGGCCGCGCTTTTCCAGCGGTGCCAACGTCGCCGGGGTCGCGCCCGCCTCCAGCCGGACCCCGGCGTGGATCGTCGCGACCCGCATCAACTGCTCGTAGATGTGCACGACAGCGCAGCCGCGGCAGGCATACGACAAGCCGTCGGGGATCAGTTTCGTGACCGCGCCGCTCACCGTGCCCTTGGTCTGTGTGCCGGTGACGACCTCGCGGATCGCCTTCGCCGCGGTGAACAGCGCGTCCGTCGCGGACATGCCCGCGTCCTCGACCTGCTTGCGCTGCCACAGGATCCGGGCCATCGCGTCCTTCTCGTCGAGCGGCACGAGGGCGGCCCGGATCCCGTCCAGCTCCGCGCGACGGTGGAAATGCGGCGCGCCGCGATGCGTCCACGCGAGCACGAAACGCTCGTCGTCCCAGACCGCGGGTGTGATGCCGCCGTCGATCCGGGCGGCGAGGCCCAGCAGGGCGGTGTCCCGCACGGAATCCTGCAGCCCGAGGTCGAACACGGCCGCCGCGGCCGGATCGGTCTCCTCACGGTGCAGCCCGTGCGCCGCGATCCGGTACGCCAGCACCTGCTCGCGATCGACCTCGAGCACTGGTCCTCCTCAGAGTTCGTATTCGAGCGTGTACGACATCGTCGGCTCGCCGAGGACGCCCGTGGTGGTACCGGTGCCGGTGATCCCGGCGAGTTCACCCGTTCCGGAACCCTTGGCGACCTCGAACGCCGACGTGATGCCCTTCGCGTCGAATCCGGTGTCGTGCTTGATCACGAAGCTTCCCTTGCGTCCGTCCACGCTGCCTTCGATCCGTTCGAGGCCGGGAGACGTCGTGTCGCCGCCGTCGTAGCCCTCACCCGCGTAGTACAGCAGGTAGTCGATGACCGACTCGCCTTCGATCAGCCCGCTGTAGGCGAGCGTGGCGTGCGCGTGGGCGACTCGCGGCGCGCCGTCCGTGCCGCTGACGATGGCTTCTTCCCAGTTCTTCATGGCGAACGTGTTCATGGGTTCACCCTGTCAGCCATACCTGTCAGGTTGTGTCAGGTTTTAAGGGATACTGGAATCATGCGCGCGAGCAGACTCCTGTCGGTCCTCCTCCTGCTGCAGAACCGCGGCCGGATGACGGCCGAAGAGCTGGCGACCGAGCTGGAGGTGTCGGTCCGGACGGTCTACCGCGACGTCGAGGCGCTGTCCGCGGCCGGCGTGCCGGTGTACGCCGATCGCGGGCGCACGGGCGGATATCAGCTGGTCGACGGCTATCGCACGCGGCTGACCGGGCTGACCGAGGAGGAGGCGCAAGCGCTTTCGCTGGCGGGCCTGCCCGGCGCGGCCACCGAACTCGGCCTGGGCACGGTCCTCGCCGCCGCGCAGCTCAAACTGCACGCGGCCATGCCCGCGGAACTGCGTGCCGGCGCGAGCAAGATCTCCGAACGGTTCTACCTGGACGTCCCCGGCTGGCATCGCGGGATCGAAAGCCTGCCACGACTGTCCCAGCTGGCCGACGCGGTCTGGCACGGGCGGCGCGTCCGGGTCCGGTACGAACGCTGGGGGCAGCGGAAGGTCGACCGCGTCCTCGATCCGCTGGGCCTGATCCTCAAGGCCGGGAACTGGTATCTCGCCGCGCGGTGCGACGGGACCGACCGGACTTACCGCGTCTCCCGCGTCGAAGAGCTCGAAGATCTCGGCGAGACCTTCGAACGGCCGTCGGACTTCGACCTCGCGCGCTATTGGCGGGAATGGTCGGTGCAGTTCGAAAAGCGGATGTACTCGCGGACGGCGGTGGTGCGGCTGAACGAGTTCGCCCGCATACTGCTGCCGTTCTACCTCGGCGCCGTCGGAGCGCGGGCGGTGCGGGAAGCGGCCGCGGAGCCGGACGAAAACGGCTGGCTGACGATGGAACTACCCGTGGAACCGGGAGAATCGGCCGTCGGCGAACTGCTGCGGTTCGGCGGGAACCTCGAAGTGCTCGAACCGCCGGAGCTGCGCGAGCGGCTGGCGGAGGAGATCAGGAAGATGGGCGCGGTTTATGGCTGACCTGGACGGCATCACGATCGGGATCACCGCGGAGCGGCGGGCCGACGACTTCATCGGCGCGCTGACCCGGCAGGGCGCGACGGTGCTGCACGCGCCCACCATCAGGATCGTCCCGCTGCCCGACGACACCGAACTGCGTGCGGCGACGGACGCCGTGCTGGCCGGCCCGATCGGGTTCACCGCCGTCACCACCGGCGCCGGGTTCCGCGGCTGGCTTTCGGCGGCCGAAGGCTGGGGAGTGCGCGAACGACTGCTGGACCGGCTGGCGGCGTCGCGGATCTTCGCGCGCGGGCCGAAGGCGGTGGGCGCAGTGCGTGGTTTCGGCCTCCGGGAGGAATTTTCCGCTCCCGAGGAGAGCAACGCCGAACTGTTCGAAGGATTGCGCGACGCCGGGGTTCGTGGCGAACGGGTCGCGGTCCAATTGCACGGAACCCTGCTGCCCGAACTCACCGCGTCGCTGCGGGACGCGGGCGCGGACGTCGTCCAGGCACAGCCGTATCGCTGGCTTTCGCCCGCGGACGTCGCACCTGTGCACGAACTCGTCGAAAGCGTGATCGCCGGACGCGTGGACGCTTTGGCCTTCACCTCCGCTCCGGCGGCGGCTAACCTGCTCACGCTGGCGGGTCCGCGCCGTGAGGAACTCCTTGCCGCACTGCGAGGTCCGGTGCTGTGCGCGTGCGTCGGACCGGTGACCGCGGCACCGTTGGACGCCGCCGGGGTACCGACCGTCCAGCCCGAACGTCAGCGGCTCGGCGCGCTCGTCAAACTTCTCGTCGCGGAACTGCGCATTCGGCCGTCTTGACGCGGGAAGTCCGCTTTGCCAGGCTCGACACATCGGACGCGGGGAGGGCGGCGGATGTCCGAGTCTCAATCGGTCGCCTTCGTGCGCGCGATGTTGCGAAAGGGCTCTTCGGTACTGGGCGCCAGCCCGGCCGACGAAGCACCCGACCCCGATTCCGTACCCGACTGGCGCTATCGCGAGGACTCCGCGGACACGCTGCTGATGCGCGCGATCCGCTACTCCGCGCTCGGCCCGATCTTCTACCGCGTGGCCGCGTTTCCGAAGGTGTACATCGGTTTCCTGGTCGCGAACGGGTCGACGGGGATCGTGCCGGTGCTGAGCACGGCGATCATCGGGATGCTGCTCAACGTCTTCGCGGTCTGGTGGGTGGTGCGGGGCCGCGGGATCCGGGCGAAGACGTCCGGACGGCTGATGTACGCCGATCTCGCCGTGGGCGTGGTGCTCACGACGATCGTGGCCGCCGCGGCGCCCGCCGAGATCCAGCCGTTCGCCATCGACGTCGCGTGGACGTGGATGGTCGGGACGGTGGCGTTGTGGACGCTGTCGTTCGGCCTGCCCACCGCTTGCCTGCTGCTGATCGCGGCGTTGCCGTTCCGGGCGTTCCTGACCTGGATCGGCGGGCTCCCGCTCGACCATCCGCTCGCGGTGAGCCGGTCGGTGGGGTGCATGGTCGCGCTCGTGGTGGCGATGGTGACCACGGCCGGGATCCTGATCCTGCTCGGGGTCGGGACCCGGTTCGCGCTGGGCATCGGGATGCGCCGGGGGCAGCGCGCCGAACGCCTGCGGACCCAGCGGGTCATGCACGATTCCGTTCTGCAGACGCTGGAAGCGATGGGTCTCGAGGCACCGGACGACGATTCCGCGGCCGCGCAACGGCTCGCGGAGATGCGCGCGACGGCCCGGGCGCAAGCCGCCGAATTACGGCGCGAGCTGACCGGCCCCGACGCGCCGTCGGCCCGCGGCCTCGCGGCGGACCTCGCTGAGGTCGCCACCGAAATGGCGCGCGACGGCCTCCGCACCCAGCTCGTCGCCGCCGAGACCGAAGAGAACTACCGCCTCTCGCACGCGCGCCGGACCGCCATCCGCGACGCCGTCCGCGAAGCGCTCCGAAACACCGTGAAGCACGCCGGAACGAAACAGGTCGTGCTTCGCGTCGAGGAGTGCGAAGGCGGCGTCGCGGTCATCGCGCGGGATCAGGGGACCGGCTTCAGCATGCTGGACCGGCCGCCGGGCTTCGGGATCAGCCAGTCGATCATGGCGCGGCTGGCGGAGGTCGGCGGGCGGGGGACGATCGATTCGCATCCGGGGCGCGGGACTCGGGTGACGCTTTGGGTGCCGCACTGAGGTCTTCTGGTCGGTCGTGCAGTCGGTCCCGTGCCGTGAAGGCCCCCTTGAGGGACCCAGAGTCCGTGAAGGCCTCCTTCACTACCTTCAGGGTAGGCAAGGAGGCCTTCACGGACGGCGGGTGATGGGGGAGCAAGGGGTC